>JBFZDU010000390.1:0-4840 GCA_041307205.1 Gammaproteobacteria bacterium
GATCGGCCGCAGACCGGTGCGCATGAAAGCCAACTGCAACAGTTGCGCGACTTCCTCGGCCTTGTCGGGAGAATTGACAAACGGCAGGTACTGAATGTCGAACGGCACCCCTTCGAACTGCGACAACAGGGTGTGTCCCAGCTCCTCGGCCGTGATGCCGGTGCTCTCCGAGACGAAGAACACCGGTCGCGGGGTCCGCCCCTGCCCGGCGGCGTCGTTAGTATGCTGTTGCATCGTCAATGGCATCTTCCACGCGCATGCCCACCGCAACCGTTGCCGCAGTGCCGCCCCGGGCAAGCTTCGAAGAACAAGCCCTAAGCCGCCGGCGTACGGCGGCGCCACGCCGAAGGGCATCGGGCCGAGGGCGCCCCGCCGGCCGGCGGACGCCCCGGCACTAGTTGTAAATCAGCTCCGACCAGCGGCCTTCCTGACGCAGCCGCTCCTTGGCGGCCTGCCATGCCTGCTCGGTGCCGGCGGCACTCGCCATTACCCCGTCCAGGGTCTCGACCACCTTGCCCAGCCCGGCGACGTAGACATGGGTCATGGGGTCCTGCATCAACTCCCAGGCCTCGGCGGCATGCGCTTGGAGCGGGTCGCGCAAGGCCTGATCGTCGGAGGCCAGGGGACGGCTGATCAAGCCTTTGAAGGCGCGGAAGCTCTTCTCGTCATAGTAATTGGCAAGATCGTCCTCCTGATCGTTCAGGTAGAACAGGTCCATGCCGGTGCGGGCGCCGTAGAACAGCCGCACCTTGCCCTGCCAGTCGGGGTGATGCTTATAGATGTACTGAATGAAGGCCCGAAATGGCGCCACCCCGGTACCTGTGCCGATCATCAGCAGATTGGCCCGGGGATCCTGCGGCATCTTGAACGGACTGCGGTAGGGCCCGGAGATGGCCACCCGTGCGCCGGGCGGTGCGTCGCACAGATAGTTCGATGCAATGCCCGGGTATCGTTCGCCGCTCACCTCGTCGAGGTAGAAACAACGACGCACCAGCAGCTCGAACTCCAACGCCTCGCCCCCGGCGACCTCGCGGGCGCTGGCAATCGAGTACCGGCGCATGTGGTACTTGTTGCCGAAATCATGCGGCCCAGGCACGACCACGCCGATGGTCTGGCCCTCGACGAAACGAAAGGCCGGATCCTCGACCTGCAACCGGATCCGTCGCACTTCATCGCGGTTCATCGGGGTGATGCGCTTGGTCTCCTGGACCACCGCCTCGCACACCGCACCCAGTTCGTTGTCCATCTCGGTCATCAAAGCCTCTCCCGGGCATCAGCCCAAACCCTGTAGCAGTTTCTTGGTCTCAGTGTCGCGACCGGTCGCAGCGATTGCCGCTACAGGCACAGCCGCCACCGCAGCCGGCGCCTTCCGAACGGAACGGCCCCAGCTCGGGATGCTGCGCGGCGAAACGCCGATACAGCTCCTGGACGTACAACCACCCGACCAGTGCGCCGAAGATCACGCCCGACGCCAGCAGAAATCTAACCATGTGAACTCCCCAGGCCGGCGAAACCCATGAAGGCCAGCGACAGCAGCCCGGCTAGGATCAAGGTCATGGCCGCGCCCTGACTGACATTTGGCACTTTGGCCAGTTCCAGCTTCTCGCGCAGACCCGCCATCAGCATCAGCGCCAGGGTGAAACCCGCGCCCGCCCCCAGCGCATACGCCAGACTCTGCAGGAAATCATAGTCCTTGGCCGTCTGAAACAAGGCCACGCCGAGGATGGCACAGTTGGTGGTGATCAGCGGCAGAAAGATCCCCAGCGAACGGAACAGGCCCGGGCTGTATTTCTTGATGAACATCTCCACCAACTGCACCGCCGAGGCGATCACGGCGATGTAGCAGATCAAGCGCAAGAACTGCAGCTCCAGTCGATCCAGCAGCCAGTTGATGCCGAAGGCCGACACTGAACTGACCAGCATCACGAAGATCACCGCCAGGCCCATGTTCCAGGCCGTCGCCTTCTTCGCCGACACACCAAGGAAGGGGCAGATGCCCAGGAACATCGCCAACACAAAATTGTTGACGACCGCCGCGTTCAGAAAGATGTAAGCGAGCGATTCACCGGACATTGCCAGCGCCCTCCCGTTCCAACAGCTGGCGCTCGCGCCGCTGCCGCAGGAACGCGAACAGCAGCAACCAGCCGCCGAGCACGAAGAAGCCGCCGGGCGGCAGGATCATCACCACCCAGGGTTCGAAGTCCATGGGCATCACCCGCATGCCGAGCAGACTGCCGCTGCCGAGCAGTTCACGCACCGAGCCAAGCGCCAGCAGCGCGATGGTGAAGCCGGCGCCCATGCCCAGGCTGTTGATCATGGTGGTATGCAGCCGCTGCTTCGAGGCATAGGCCTCCGCCCGACCCAGGATCACGCAGTTCACCACGATCAGCTGGATGAAGGCGCCCAGGGCATTGTACAGATCCAGGCTGATCGCCTGGATGCTGTAATCGACCACGGTAACGAAGCTCGCGATGATCACGATGTAGCTGGCGATCCGCACCTGCTTGGGGATGAAGTTGCGCAGCAGTGACACCAGGGTGCTGGAGGCCAGCAGCACGAAGGTGGTCGCGACCCCCATGGCAATCGCATTGACCACGGAGTTGGTGACCGCCAGCACCGGACACATGCCGAGCAGCATCACAAACACCGGGTTTTCCTGCCACAAGCCCCGCACGAAGGTGTCGAGGGTGAGGGTTTCCTGTTGATTGGGTAATCCGGCCATTGGCGCTTACCCCTGGCGCCGGGGCGCCGTGGGCTGCTGCCCACAATTCGAATTGTGCCGCTGCGCGGCAAGCGTCAGCACATGGTAAAGACTCATTTGCCCGCCTCCGCAATCGCACTCAAATGCCGCTGCAACAACGGCGCCATCAACTGCATGCTGTTGTTCAAGGCCTTGCCCACGGCCACCGACGAGATGGTCGCGCCGGAGATGGCATCGATCTCCCAGGCGTTGCGCTTCTGGCCGTGCTTGACGGTCACGATGGGGTTCGCCAGACCATCGCCGCTCGGGTCGACCCTGGCGTCCAACTGTTCGAAGTTCGCCAGGAACCCCGGATCGAAGGCGATGCGATCGCCCAAACCGGGCGTCTCGGTCATCTTCAAGATCTTGATGCCGCGGATACAGGCGCAGTTCGGGTCGTAGCCGTAGATCACCCGCACGATGTCCTGGTAACCCTGAGCGCCGGCAGTCAGCGCTATGCCCTTGAGCGCGCCTTGATCGTCGAAGGCGGCGTACACGGTCTCGCCCTCGGCGCCCGCCTCACCCGGCCGGAACAGGCCCTTGGCACCTACGATGAAATCGACCCGCCGGGTGGCACCCGGCACCACCTTGAACACCGCCTGCTCGATGGCGATACGCTGGTTCTCGGCGATGATGGGCGCGGTCCACTGGTAAACCGCAACCACGAGCAGGCCCGACAGCATCGCGATCGCACCCAGGGTGCGAATCATGCGGAACCCCGGGGCGACCGGGACCGCCTGGGCGGTGCCGATATCGCTCATGCCCCGCTCCCGCGGCGTTTCACCGCACCGAAGGGCCTGGGCTGGGTGATCGCGGCGATCAGCGGCGACGCCGCGTTGGCGAGCAGAATCGCGTACATGACGCCTTCGGTGAGCCCGCCGAACAAGCGGATAATGACGGTCAGAAAACCGATCAGTGCGCCGTAGAGGATCACGCCCGCGGACGTGACCGGCGACGCGACCATGTCGCTCGCCATGAACCAGGCCCCCAGCATCAGGCCGCCCGAGGCAAGGACGAACCAGGGCGAGGGATAGAGCTGCGGATCCAGCCACCAGAACGGCAGCGCGGTCAGGGCCGCGGCAGCCAGCACCGACACCGGGATTCGCCAGTCGAGCATGCGGCGGAACGCCAGGTACAGGCCGCAGACCAGGATCAACACCGCCGAAGTCTCGCCCGCCGAACCGGCCACCATGCCCATGAACAGATCGCCGGAGTCCACCATGATCTTTTCGAACTTCTGCAGCGCCAGCGGTGTGGCGCCGGTGAATCCGTCGACCTGCAGGCCGGCCAGCCACTCATTCAGCGGCGGCGGCCTCATGAAGGGCCAGGCCAGGGTCGAGGGAATGAACTCGGTGAAGCGCCCGGGCGCCAGGGCTGGCGTCCAGGTCGTGATGGCTACCGGGAAGGCCGCCTGCACGAAGGCGCGCCCCACCAACGCCGGGTTCATGACGTTGTAGCCCAGCCCGCCGAACAGCGCCTTGCCCATGCCGACTCCGACGAACGCCGCCACGGCCGCCATCCACAGCGGGAAACCGGGCGGCAGGGTCAGCGCCAGCAGCACCCCGGTGATGACCACGCTCCAGTCGCGCAGGGTGTTGTGCTGACCGGACAGGCGATCGAACAAATACTCGGTCGCCATGGCGACCGCGGTCGTCGTGACGATCAACGCCAGGGCACTGATGCCGAACAGGTACACGGCGAGTGCCGCGATCGGCAACAGCGCGTACACCACGTTGCGCATGATGTCGGCAACCGTCTGCGGCCGCTTCAGGTGCGGCGAAGTCCTGATCTCTACGGGTTTACCTTTGAGCATGATTCGTTCTTAACCAATCGCCAAGTCGGATCGCGATCGCACCTGCACAGCAGGCGATGACGCTGCAGGAGCGCCGGCCTCGTGCGCCGTCACTTCGGCCGCTCCCGGTTGATTGCCTTGGCAATGCGGAAATACTGGGTCAACGGGATGTTCGACGGACAGACATAAGCGCAGGAGCCGCATTCGAAACACAGGTTGAGATGGTACTCGCTCTCCATCCGTTCGTATTCGCGCACCTGGGCCAACTGGCCGAGCATCGAGGGATTGAGACTCACAGGACAGGCCTC
>JBFZDU010000391.1:0-9295 GCA_041307205.1 Gammaproteobacteria bacterium
AAGCGCTGTCCCGACAGTCGGGCGGCCCGTTGATCGTCGGGCTGAATTGGCGCGACGAGCCAAGCGCCGCGCTCGACATGCTGCGGCGTGCCGGTAATCCCTACCACGCGATCCCGGTCGATCCAGACAGCGACCTTGCAGTCGACCTCGGCGTCTATGGTGCTCCCGAATCGTTCATCATCGACAAGCGCGGCGTGATCCGTGACAAACATGTGGGGGCGATCAATCCGGAAGTCTGGCAGGACAAGATCCAACCCCTGATTCGTCGCCTGGAGGCCGAAAGCTGATATGCGCACCCTGTTTTTGACCCTGCTACTACTGTGCCTGGGAAGTTATGCGCACGCCCTCAACGAGGTTTACGAGTTCGACAGCCCGGCGCAGGAGCAGCGCTATAAACGGCTCACCAAGGAATTGCGTTGCACGGTGTGTCAGAACCAGAACATCGCTGATTCCAACGCCGAATTGGCGGGCGATCTGCGGCGCAAGACCTATGAACTGATCAGCGCGGGCAAGAGCGACGAGGAAATAATGGATTTCATGGTCGAGCGTTACGGTAACTTCGTGCTGTACCGGCCGCCGCTGACGGCCGGCACCCTGTTGCTTTGGATCGGCCCCTTCCTGGTTGCGGCCTTTGGTGGCTTCCTGTTGCTGCGGGGCTTGCGGCGCTGGCGCAGCGGCAAGGCCGTGCCAACCGCAGTACCCGAAAATCGATTGCACCAGGCCGAGGCCCTGTTGCGTGACGAGGAGGCGCCGCGATGACCCTGTTTTGGATCGCCACGGCGGGATTGATCCTATTGGGTCTGGCACTGCTTGCGCCGACGCTGCTGCGAGGCGCTAGGGCGGGGGTGGTGAAGCATGAGGCCCAGAATATTGCGATCGCCCGCCAACGGCTGCATGAGCTGGAGGCGGAACGCGATCGGGGCGAACTGGATCCCGCCAGTTTCGAACAGGCCCGCCAGGAACTGGAACGCAGCCTGGCCGGTGATCTGGGCGTGGATGGCGATGCCGCGCCGGTGCAAGGCGGCGGCAAGGCGGCCCTGTTGGTGCTGGCGGTGCTGGTGCCGCTGCTGACGGTCGCGGTGTATCAGCACGTCGGTGCGCCAGAGCACTTGGCCGTGGTGGGCGCGGGCGATCCGCGCCAGGCGCAGAATCCGCACGGCGAAGGCGAAATGCAACAGCACTCCATGGAGGAGGCCTTGCAGAGTCTGGTGCAACGCCTGCAGCGGGAACCAAACGACGCCGAAGGCTGGTACATGCTGGGCCGCAGCTACATGTCCCTGGGGCGCTACCGTGACGCCATGGGCGCTCTGGAACAGCTGCGCACGCTGACCGACGGCCACCCCACGGCACTGGTGCTATTGGCGGATGCCGTGGCCATGGACCAGGGTGGACGGATGTCGGGGCGGCCGACCGAACTGGTGCTCGAGGCGCTGCAGAAGGACCCGGTCAACGTCACCGGCCTGTGGCTGGCCGGCAAGGCGGCCGAAGAGCGTGGTGACTTTGCCGCGGCGGTTGATTTCTGGGAGCAGGCCTTGCCGGGCCTCGCCGAGCAACCGCAGATGCAAGTTGAGTTGCGTGCCCTGATCGCTTCGGCGCAAAGCCGTGCCGGCCTGCCGGCGCCGACGGCGGCAGTTGCCGTGGCCGCGCCCGTGGTGGCTGACGCAGCCTCGGCTCAGCCGGCGCCTGCTGCGGCGCCGGCAGACGCGGCGGCCGCCGCGTCCCTGCAGGTCAGCGTCACGCTGGCGCCTGAACTCGCCGCCAAGGCGCAACCCGGTGACGTACTGTACGTCTTCGCCCGAGCGGTCTCGGGTCCGCCGATGCCGCTGGCGGCCGCGAGGCTCACGGCCGCCGATCTGCCGGCCAAGGTCACGCTGGACGACAGCATGGCGATGATGCCGCAGATGAAGCTGTCCAGTTTTCCGCAGGTGAAAGTGAACGCGCGGATCTCCCGCAGCGGTCAGCCGGCCGCGCAGAGTGGTGATCTGGAGAGCGCGGCGCAGGTGGTGGAGGTAGGCGCCGGCGTGAGCGTGGCACTGGTAATCGACCGCACGGTGCCCTGAGCGGGCGGCTAGCGCCCGCGGACGCCGGCTGTTGCGGCGATCAGTCGGCCGGTTCGAGGCGCACGCCGTCAGCCGTTGCGCGCAGGTGCCAGCGTCCTGCCAGCACGTCCAACAGGTGCTCCCCGGCGACCTTTCGGCGCCAACCTTCCAGCAAAGGCGTATCGCTAGCACCGCGCACCAATTTCTCCAGGTCCTTACGGCTGGCGATGGCGTGGGGCGAGAGTTGGTGGGTCTCGGCGAGCAGGCGCAAGGTCGCGCTCAGCAGGTCCGCCTTGGCTTCCTGCAGGGCGGTCAACGGCTTGCCGCTCGGGCCCTCGGTGGGCCAGTCTTCCTTCGGCATGGCGAGGCCCGCGGCGATCTGGTTGAGCAGCGCCTCGCCGTCGCGCCGGATCACTGGCGGTTCCAGACCGCGGATGCGTGACAGCTGTTCGGCATCTTTGGGGCGGCGCCGCGCCAGGTCCACCAGGACCTCGTCCTTGAGAACCCAGCGCCGCGGCAGATCGCGCCCGCGTGCCTGCTCCTCCCGCCAGGCCGCGAGCGTCTGCAGCACCGCCAGTTGTACGCCGCGCAGGTGCTGGCGGCCCTTGATCCGCTGCCAGGCGGTATCCGGATCCTGCACATAGCTGGCCGGGTCTGCCAGATCGGCAAAGTCGGCGGCCAGCCACTGCAAGCGTTCGCGGTCCGACAGAAAGCCGCGCATCTTGAGGTAAATCTGGCCGAGGTAGATCACGTCGTCGAGTGCGTAACGCAGTTGGCCCGATTCGAGCGGCCGCCGCGCCCAGTCGGTGCGCGAGTGGTCCTTGGGCAACTCGACGCCCAGCACCTGCTGCACCAGCTTGGCGTAGCCCACCTGGTCGCCGTGGCCGAGCAATGCGGCCGCCGGCTGGGTATCGAAGAGCGGCAGCGGAATCCGGTGCCAGTCGTTGAGAAAGATCTCCAGGTCCTGGCGGGCCGCGTGCAACACCTTGAGAATGCTGCCGTCGAACAAAACGTCCAACAACGGCTGCAGCTGACCGTGCAGCGCCAGCGGGTCGACGCAGGCCGCCACTTCGCCGTTGCTTATCTGGATCAGGCACAACCGGGGCAGATAGGTCTTTTCGCGGATGAACTCGGTGTCGAGCGCCAGCCATTCACTGCCGGCCAGGCGCGCCGCCAGTTCGGCCAGCGCGGCGGGGGTGTCTACGTACAGTTCCTGCATCGGTTCGGTCTGCTGGGGTGGTCGGTAAGCATAGCACCCCGGGCCATGCGCTATGATGCGTCGGTGCTGCCGTCGCTGGAGTCCCTGTGTTAACCCTGGTGCGTTTTTTCTGGCAACTGTGCTTGTTGCGGCGCGGCCCGCAGGACCTGCCCGCCTCTTTGCCCCTGTTGGCCTGGTTGGCGCTCCTGAATGTGCTGATCGGCACCACAGGTACCTTGTCGCACTTCGGCGGTGCATCGCGGGCATTTGCCGCCAGTGTGCTCGACACCCTGATTGTGGCCGGATTGGTGTATGCGACGCTGGCGTTTGCCGGTCACCGGCCGCGCCTGGTCCAGGTCCTCACGGCGGTCTACGGCATCGGGGTGTTGTTCGGCGCCGCATTCCTGCCAGTGCAGCTCCTCGCCGGCAATGCCGAGGCGCTGGGTTTGCTGGTGCTGGCCAATCTTGTCGCCCTGGCCTGGATCCATGTCGCCCTTGGCCACGTACTGCGCCACGCCCTGGAGCTGGACCTGTGGGCGGGTATTGCCATCGCGATCGGTTATACCGTGATCGGCGTCATTGTGGTCAACACCTATTTGCCCCCGGTGGTCGGGTCTGGCGGCTGACATGCATCTGCACATTCTCGGCATCTGCGGCACTTTTATGGGCGGCATCGCCCAGATCGCCAAGGCCCTCGGGCACCGCGTCACGGGGGCAGATGCCAATGTCTATCCACCCATGAGCAACCAGCTGGAAGCGGCCGGTATCGAACTGACCGAGGGTTGGGATCCGGCGCAGCTGGAACCGGCCCCCGACATAGTGGTGATCGGGAATGCCCTGGCGCGCGGCAACCCGGTGGTGGAGGCGGTACTGGCCCGGGATCTGCGTTACAGCTCAGGCCCGCAATGGCTGGCCGAGCACGTGCTGCACGACCGTTGGGTACTGGGCGTGGCCGGCACGCATGGCAAGACCACGACCGCCAGCATGCTGGCCTGGATTCTCGATTACGCGGGCCTCGAGCCCGGTTTCCTGATCGGGGGAGTGCCGCGCAATTTCGACCGCTCGGCACGCGCCGGTGCTGCGCCCTTTTTCGTGGTGGAGGCAGACGAGTACGACACCGCCTTCTTCGACAAGCGCTCCAAGTTCGTGCATTACCACCCGCGGACCCTGGTGCTGAACAATCTGGAGTTCGACCACGCCGACATCTTCGACGACCTGGCGCAGATCCAGCGCCAGTTTCACCACCTGGTGCGCACCGTGCCGGGCAACGGCCTGATTGTTGCGCCGCGCAACGACGGCAAGCTGCAGGAGGTGCTGGATCTGGGTTGCTGGACAGCGGTCGAGTACTTCGATCCCGAGTTGGCGGCGGCCTGGCACGGCGTTGCCGCCGCGCCCGACGGTAGTGCCTTTGCGGTGAGCTGCGATGGGCAGCTGGTCGGCCGGGTCGAATGGTCCCTGACCGGCCGGCACAACCTCAGCAACGCCCTCGCGGCCCTTGCTGCGGCGCGACACGCCGGCGTGCCGCCACGGCTCGGGGTGGAGGCGTTGTGCCGGTTCGAGAACGTCAGGCGGCGCATGGAACTGCGCGGCGAGGCGCGGGGCGTGCGGGTTTACGATGACTTCGCCCATCACCCGACTGCGATTGCGACCACCCTGCAGGGGCTGCGGGCCCGGGTCGGGACAGCGCGTATCCTGGCGGTGCTGGAACCGCGCTCCAATACGATGCGGCGCGGTGTGCATGCCGCTGAGCTGCCCGGCGCGCTGGCCGCGGCGGACCGCGTGTGGCTGTATGCGCCGGCGGACCTTGGCTGGGACCCTGCCGGGGTGCTCGCGCCACTGGGACACAAGGCGACGATTGCGCACCACACCCAGGCCATCGTCGCGGCGGTGGCCGAGGCCGCGCAGCCCGGCGATCAGGTGTTGGTGATGAGTAACGGCGGATTCGAAGGCATACATCAGCGCTTGCTGGATGCGCTGTCGGAAGCGCGGAGTTGAGCCGCTGCCCGCCGAGTTGACCTGGATGATGCGGCACACCGTGCAGCGAAGGGTTCCCGCCGCATAGCGGTACAGCAATGTCCTGCCAACCCGTTGCGCGGCCGTGCATGCTTAAATACCCGCCATGACCAACCCCGACCTGCCCATCGCCCTCGCCTGGACTGGCGCTTCGGGCATGGCCTATGGCCTGCGCCTGCTGGAGGAATTGCTCAAAGCCGGGCGGCGCGTCTACCTGATGTACAGCCAAGCGGCGCAGGTGGTGGTGAACATGGAGACCGACCTCGATCTGCCGGCGCGTCCCGCCGCCGCCGAGGTCCTGCTGACGGAACTGTTCGGGGCGGCACCGGGGCAGTTGCAAGTGTTCGGGCGCCAGCAGTGGACCGCGCCACCGGCGAGCGGCTCCAATCCCCCGGCGGCCATGGTGATTTGCCCCTGCACCACGGGGACGCTGGCCAGTATCGCCAACGGTATCTGCGACGACCTCATCGATCGCGCCGCCGACGTGATGTTGAAGGAGCGGCGCAAGCTGATCCTGGTGGTGCGTGAAACGCCTTTTTCCGCCATCCACCTCGAAAACATGCTGCGCCTGTCGCGCGCCGGTGCGGTGATCATGCCGGCCAATCCTGGCTTCTATTACCGGCCCGGTACGGTCGAGGAGATCGTCGACTTCATGGTGGGGCGGGTGCTGGATCACCTGGGGGTGCCGCACCGCCTGCTGCCGCGCTGGGGTGAACGCCAGGAGCCGGCGCCGCGCTGAGCAGCAGCACCGGCCCGTGCGGACCCTCGACCAGCACCACCTGGCCCAGCTGCTGCGCCAGCTGGCGCAGCGCCGCCGGGTAATCCGGGACTGTGGTCGCGTACCCGAGCAGATCGAAGCGGGTGCGCTTTTCCTGCCGCGAGACTTCGCCCAGCCACAGCGTGCCGAGGTCCGGCACGCGGAAGGCGCTGGGCCACAGGCGCAGTACCAGGCGGGTGTCGCCCTGATTCAAAATCCAGGCCGCCTGTTCGTGCCGGCCGTCGTGCACATGCGGTAGCAATGGCAGTTGGTCCAGGGGCAGCGCTGGGGAGAGCAGCCGTAGCAGCTGGGTGGCGGTCTGCGGTGCCACGGCGGTCCAGCCGGCGGCACTCAACCGCTGGTCCAGCCAGGCGAGTTCGCCGGCGTATTGCAGATTCAGCGGCAGGAACCGGGTGGCGCGCAGGTCGGCGCGCAGCAGCGGTGGCCGGCGCCACCCTTGCCCCTGCCAGTCGGGCAAATCGACGGGGTCCGACTCGTCTGCCCCGGCGGGCGCATGCACTGCCGGCGCGGCGACCGCCAAGGCGAGCAGCGCGGCGACCGCCACGCCGCCGAGCGTGCCCGCAACCAGCCGGGACAGGGGTTCATCCAGGGCGTGAGTCCGATAGCCGACGCCGACGCCCGCCACCCAGGTCAGGCCGAGCAGCGCCCCGGTGACGACGCCGCCCAAGGTGGTCAGGCCTAGATACAGGCGGGCGAACAGGGTGAGGGAGACCAGCATTATCCCGACCGCGTAGACGGACCAACGCAGGCCTTCGGGTACGGCCGGGGCGAGCAACACGGCCAGCAGGCCGAACAGCACCCCGGCGGCGAGAACCCCGGCATCGGGAATCAGGCTGCCCGGTTGCGGTCCTTCCGTCACCAGCGCCAGGAGAGCCAGCGCCACGGCCGCCCCGGCCAGCCCCCCCAGCCAATGCAGCAGGGCGATCTGCCGCCGCGCCGCGGCGAGCGTTGCGGCGGCCAGCCCGCCCAGCACGGCGATCGCCAGCGGTTGTCCGGCGGCTGCGCCGGCGGCCATGAAGCGGTCAGCCCCTTCGGTGCGCAGGCTCGCAAAAGTGCCCGCGGCCAGCTGGTCCAGCGTCGCCCAGGGCAGCATGTCCGCAAGCAGCGTGGACAGCACCGCCAGGGTCGCGCTGGCCAGCACCAGCAGGCCGCCGAATGCCGCCAGCCCACGGGCCTCTGGGTGCGTAGGATTCGCCATGGCCTCGGCCATCCGGCGCACACCGGCGTAGCGACCGCCAAGGCGCAGCAGGCGGGCGACCAGCTCGCTGGCGTGCGGCTGCAGGCGGAGGAACACCCGGTGCGCCAGCCAACCGCTGAACCACAGCAGCCCCAACAGCAGCAGCAGCAGCATGACTAGGCGCCACGCCACTTCCGAGGCCAGTTCCAGCGAGGCGCCGAAGACTACGCCCGGCAGCAGATAGGCCGGCGCCCAGAGCAGGGCCGAGCCGACGTTCGCCAGCAGGAAAGCAGCGGGGCGCATGTCCAGCATGCCAGCGACCAAGGGCACAGCCGCCCGTCCCGGGCCGAAGAAGCGCCCCAGCACCACGCTCAGCCCGCCGTACTTGATAAAGAACTGCTCGCCCTGTTCCAGGGTGCGCGGGAAGCGGTTGAAAGGCCAGGTGCTGCGCAGGCTGTGGCGGTAGTGCCGGCCGAGCCAGTAACTCAGCCCGTCGCCGGCGACCGCTCCCGCCACGGCCCAGGCGCAGATGCTCCAGAAGTCGGCGCCGCCAGCGGCGACCAGTGCCCCGATCCCGAACATGATGACCACGCCGGGCACAATGATTCCGACGATGGCCAAAGACTCGGCGAAGGCGATGGCAAATACCGCCAGACCGGCCCAGTAGGGGTGAGACTGGACCCAGTCGAGCACTGTGCCGAACAGCGCCTCCACGCCGCGGTCTGGGGCGGTTTCAGGCCACCGCGGCGAAAGCCCCGGCAGCGGCACTCAGGGTGGCGTCGATCGTGGCGTCGCCGTGAGCCGCGGACACGAATCCCGCCTCGAAGGCGGAGGGTGCGAGATAGACCCCGCGTTCCAGCATGGCATGGAAGAAGGCGCGGAAGCGGGCAAGGTCGCAGCTGGTGGCCTGGGCGAAATTGCTCACTTCGACCGCATCGGTGAAGAAAATGCCGAACATGCCGCCGACGTGGTTTTCGGTCAGCGCGACCCCGGCAGCCCTCGCCGCCGCTACCAGCCCCTGCGCCAAGCGCTCGGTCTGGGTCGACAGGGCGTCGAAAAAGCCGGGTGCTGCGATCAGTTCCAGGGTCTTGAGGCCGGCGGTCATGGCCACCGGGTTGCCGGACAGGGTGCCGGCCTGGTAAACCGGACCCAGCGGCGCGATCTTCTCCATGATCTCGCGGCGGCCGCCGAAGGCCCCCACCGGCATGCCACCGCCGATCACTTTCCCGAGGGTGGTGAGATCGGGGGAGACGCCATAATGTCCCTGGGCGCCGCCGAGGGCAACGCGGAAACCGGTCATCACCTCGTCGAAGATCAACACCGCACCCTGTTGGTCGCAGCTCTCGCGCAGCCCCTCCAGGAAGCCGGGCAGCGGTGGGATGCAGTTCATGTTGCCCGCCACCGGTTCGACGATGACGCAGGCAATCTGCGCGCCGACCTGCGCAAAGGTGTCGCGCACCTGATCGAGGTCGTTGTACTGCAGGGTGATGGTGTGCGCGGCCAGGCACGCCGGCACGCCGGGCGAGGACGGCTCGCCCAGGGTCAGGGCGCCCGAGCCGGCCTTTACCAACAACGAATCCGAGTGGCCGTGGTAGCAGCCCTCGAACTTCACGATCTTGTCCCGGCCGGTGTAGCCACGCGCCAACCGAATGGCGGACATGGTGGCCTCGGTGCCGGACGAGACCATGCGCACCAGGTCCATGCTCGGCACCAGTGCGCACACCAGGTCGGCCATGCGCGTCTCCAACTCGGTCGGGGCGCCGAACGACAGTCCGCGGTGAATGACTTCGCCGACACTGGCGATCACCTCGGGGTGAGCATGCCCCAGGATCATCGGTCCCCAGGAGCCGACGTAGTCTATGTAACGCCTGCCCTCGGTATCGACCAGATATGGACCGGCGGCGCTGGCGACGAACACCGGATCTCCGCCCACGCCCTTGAAGGCCCGCACGGGGGAGTTCACGCCACCGGGGATGTGCCGCTGTGCGGCTGCAAACAGGTCATGGGATGTCGTCATGGACTGAGGTCCTCCGGGAACAGGCTGGCGAAGGCACGCGCGGCGGCGGCGATGTCGGGTCGATCGAACACGG
>JBFZDU010000392.1:0-3424 GCA_041307205.1 Gammaproteobacteria bacterium
CTGGAAAGCGCCGGTCCCGTGCTGTACCGCCAGGAGCGCGTCGGCCAGGGCGGCCGCAACTTCACCATCCTCAAGTTCCGCAGCATGTGCGTCGACGCCGAAAAAGACGGCAAACCCCGCTGGGCCGGGCAGAACGACAGCCGCGTGACGTTCACCGGACGCTTCATCCGGCGTACCCGCATCGACGAACTGCCGCAGATCTTCAACGTGTTTTTCGGCGACATGAGCTTCGTCGGCCCGCGCCCCGAACGCCCCTATTTCGTGCAGGATCTGACCCAAAAGATCCCCTATTACGGTGTGCGCCATACCGTGAAGCCGGGGATCACCGGCTGGGCGCAGGTGCGTTACGCGTATGGCGCCACCGACGAAGACGCCATGCACAAGCTTCAATACGACCTGTATTACGTCAAGAACCACAGCCTGTTTCTCGATCTCATGATCCTGTTCCAGACCGCACAAGTGGTGGTGTGGGGAAAGGGCGTGCGCTAAGCGCGCCCGCAATTTCAGCCGCCCATGCCGGACACCCTGCTCCTGCTCGCCGCCGTCGGCTATGGCCTGGCAACCCTGGCCTACCTGGGCCTGTCCGGCCTCATCGTCGCCAGTTGGCAGCGCCGCCCGCAAGGACGCTTGCTGGTGCTTGCAACCGGGCTCAGTGCCATCTGGGGCGCCCTGTCGGCACTCACTGCGTGGGGAATGCTGCCCGCGTGGCCGGGGTTCGCCGCCGAGATCGCCCGCAACGGTGCCTGGCTGGCCCTATTGCTCTACATCCTGCAACTGCGCCTGCCGCCGGGCGCCGCCCTGCCCGCGCCGCTGCGTCTCATTCGTGGCCTCAGCGTCCTGCTGATCGGCGGCCTGCTGCTCGCCAGCTTGATGCCTGCCATCGCCCCCGACCGGCCGGTCCTGGCCCAGTGGGCGTGGGGGCTGGGACTGGTACTGCTCACCGTGGTCGGGCTGGTGCTGGTCGAGCAGATCTACCGCAGCACCCGCCCCGAAGACCGCTGGGCAATCAAGTTTCTCTGTCTGGGCCTCGCCGGTCTGTTCGTCTACGACCTCTATCTTTACGCCAATGCCGCGCTGTTCAACGTGATGGACGCCCAGGTGTGGGCAGCGCGCGGCTATGTGGCGGCCCTGGTCACGCCGCTGATCGCCGTATCCGCCGCACGCAATCCGGAATGGTCGGCCCCCGTCGGGCTCTCGCGCAGCATGGTCTTCCACACCACCAGCCTCCTGGGCGCAGGCGTCTACCTGCTGCTGATGGCCGGCGCCGGGTATTACCTGCGCCTGTTCGGCGGCGAATGGGGCGACGTGGTGCAAACCGTGTTCATCTTTGCCGCCGCCATGCTGCTGGCATTGCTGATGTTTTCCGGCACCCTGCGCGCCCGACTGCGGGTATTCCTGTCGAAGCATTTTTTCAGCTACCGCTACGACTACCGTGAAGAGTGGCTCAACTTCACCCGCACCCTGACCGAGGGCCAGCCCGGCGAGCGGCTGTGCGAACGCGCGATCGAGGCGTTGGCCCGTCTCGTGGAAAGCCCCGGCGGCGCGCTGTGGATGCGCGAGGGCGAAGCAGGCTACCAGCGCGCCGGGTACTGGAACTGGTCCGACCTCAACGGCACCGAGCCAGCCGATTCCGCGTTTGTCCAGTGGCTGGCCGACAAGCAGTGGGTGGTGGACCTGGACGAAATGAAGACCCGCCGCGATCTGTATGGCGATCTCGACACGCCTGCGTGGATCCAGCAGGCCCGGGATGCCTGGCTGGTGGTGCCCCTGATGCTGCACGACGAGCTGCTCGGTTTTGTCGTGCTCAAGCATTCATTGGGCAAAATCAGTTTCAACTGGGAGGTCAGCGACCTGCTCAAGGTGGCAGCACGCCAGGCCTCGGCGAACCTGGCCCAGATGCGCGCCTCCAACGAGCTCATCGTGGCGCGCCAGTTCGAGTCGTTCAACCGCACCACCACCTTCGTCATCCACGACCTGAAGAACCTCATCGCCCAACTGTCCCTGCTGCTGGCCAATGCCGAGAAGCACAAGGACAACCCCGAGTTTCAGGCCGACATGCTGGACACCGTGGAGAACGCGGTCACGCGCATGAACAAGGTGCTGGCGCAATTGCGCCGCGGCAGCGACGAAGTGCAGGCGCAGTCGGTGGCGCTGGGGGACATTCTCGCCGACGCCGTCGCCAGCAAGCAGGCGTTCAAGCTGCGCCCCACCGTGGAATTGCCGCCCGCGCATCTGCAGGTGCGCGCCGAGCGCGAACGGCTCACCCGCGCCATCGGTCACTTGCTGCAAAATGCACTGGAGGCCACACCTTCGACAGGCACAGTCACCGTGCGCGCATTCGAGGAATCCGGGCAGGCGATCGTCGAAATCATCGACACCGGGATCGGCATGGATGACACGTTCATTCGCACCCGGTTGTTTCAGCCGTTCGACTCTACCAAGGGCGCCGGCATGGGCATCGGCGCCTACGAATGCCGCGAAACCATCCGCGCACTGGATGGACAACTGGACGTGACAAGCATGCCGGGAAGCGGCACCCGGTTCCGCATCAGCCTGCCGCTTCATAATAATTTAGTTGCTGAAGGGGACGCCGCATGAGCGACGCCAAACAAAAAATCCTGCTGGTGGAAGACGACCCCGGGCTTCAAAAACAGCTCAAATGGAGCCTGGGCGACTACGAACTGGTGGTGGCCGCCGATCGCGACAGCGCCATCGCGCAGTTGCGCCGCCACGAACCTGCCGTGGTGCTGCTCGACCTTGGGCTGCCGCCCGACGCCGACGGTGCTACCGAAGGTCTCGCCACGCTGCAGCAGATCCTCACCCTCGCCCCTGTCACCAAGGTCATCGTCGTCACCGGCAACCTCGATCGCAGCAACGCCGTGAAAGCCATCCAGCTTGGCGCCTACGATTTTTTCCAGAAACCCTTCGACCCCGACGTGTTGTCGCTGATGATCGCCCGCGCCCTGCACGTCCACACGCTGGAAATCGAGAACCGCCTGCTGGTCTCCAAACAGGGCGGCTCCTCCCTGCAGGGTCTGATCACCAGCAGCGAGCCGATGCTCAAGGTGTGTCGCACCGTGGAAAAGGTCGCCCCGGCCAACGCCACCGTGCTGCTGCTAGGCGAATCTGGCACCGGCAAGGAAGTGTTGGCGCGCGCCATCCACGAACTGTCGCCGCGCGCCGGCAAACGCTTCGTCGCCATCAACTGCGCGGCCATCCCCGATACCCTGCTGGAGTCCGAACTGTTCGGCTACGAGAAGGGCGCGTTCACCGGCGCCGCCAAGCAGACCATCGGAAAGATTGACTACGCGAACGAAGGCACCCTGTTCCTCGACGAGATCGGCGACCTGCCGATGCCTCTGCAGGCCAAGCTGCTGCGCTTTGTACAGGAACGCGTAATCGAGCGCCTCGGCGGGCGCGGCGA
>JBFZDU010000393.1:0-5119 GCA_041307205.1 Gammaproteobacteria bacterium
GCGCCATTGGCGCAATCGATCACCGCCCTGATGCCGTCGAAGCGGATATTCTTGGGCAGGGTGCGCTTGGCAAATTCGATATAGCGCTCGCCGCGGCCCTGGCGGGGATGCGCTCGGCACGGATCGAACCCTCCGCCGGCCTGCGGGAGATCTGAGCCCCGGCCTGCTCCGGCGCCGCCGCTACCCGGGACCCAGCAGGTCGAGCAGGCCGTTGAGGTCGCTGATCTCGGCATCGGGCCGGACCAGCCCGGCCGGCCACTGCCCCTGTCCCCGATTCACCCAGACAGTCGAGAAGCCGGCGGTGCGGGCCGCGGCGACGTCCAGGTAGGGGTCGTCGCCGACATGCAGGGCGGCGGGTCGCGCCGCGCCCGCAAAGGCCAGGGCCGCTTCGAACAAGGCCGGATCCGGCTTGGCCGCGCCCACGCCAGCGGCCGTCAGCGACAGGTGGAACAGGCCGCGCAGCGGCGTGTGCTCGACTTGGGCATTGCCATTGGTCACCGATACCAGGGTATAGCGCGCGCGCAACTGCAGCAGCACCGACGGCACCTCGGCGTAAGGCTCGACCCGGTTGCGCGCGGCCCGGAACACCGCCGTGGCCGGTTCCGCCAGCGCGGCGTCGTGACCGTGTTCGTCCAGCAGGGCCCGCAGCGCCTCTTGCCGCAAGCGGGTCAGGTCGTGCGCCGACTCCGGGCGCCGGCGCGCCAGCGCCAGTCGATGGCTGCGCATGGACTCGATGCTGTGCGCCGCCGCCAGGCGGGGCGCGTGGCACGCCAGCCAGTCGTACAGGGCCTGCTCCGCCGCCGCGATCACGGCTCCACAGGGCCACAGGGTGTCGTCGAGGTCCAGGGTCAGCAGCGACCAGCGACGCCCCGGGATCATCCGCCCGCTCCTTCCGCGGCCCGTTTCAGGCCGCCGCGTCGCCAGGCCTGGTGCGCCAGGTGACGCAGCAGCAGAGCGGGCGGCATGCGCAGCCAATGCGAGCGCAGGAACAGCAACCCGGTGCTCCAGCGCCGCACCGCCCGGTGCTCCTCCACCAGTTCCGGCAGCAGGGCGCGCGCCATCATCCGGAGCAGCAGCGGGCGCAAGGGCCCGCGCGGCGCGGCCGCGCGCGCCGCCTGCAGCGCCGCTGTCGTCACCGGCGTGCCCGGCAGACGGGCCGCGAAATGCAGGCCGTAGAACAGCGCCAGCTGCAGCCCGAGTTCGCCGGCCCGGGCCTGCAGCCGATCGAGGAACCCCGGCGCGGCACAGAAGGCCCGCAACAGGCCGTCGAGATCGATCAGCTCGCGCAACCGATTGTCCAGCTCGCCATCGATGAACAGGTGCGCGCAGGTGTGCAGCACCATGTCCTCGGGGCACAGGGTGAACATGCCCGGCTCACCGGCCGGCTCGATCCTTGCCAGCATGCGGCCGGCATCCGGACTGAACCGGCTGGTGCGCGGCAGGATGTTGTGGTGCAGGTCGACCACGCTCAGCCGGGCGTGATGGCGCAGCGGCGGCAGCTCGTGCATCCACTCGCGGTAATAGCGCTGGTCGTAGTCGTCGGACTTGTCGGCCACCCAGCCGTTGCGCAGCAGGGTCCGCTCGGCCGCTTCGAGGGCCGGCGCGGGGACCAGGATGTCGACATCCGAGGCCACCCGTCCGCGAGCGATCGGCAGCCCCCGCAGTTGGTAGGCCGCGCCCTTGAGGTAGACTAACGGAAAATCCAGGCGACCCAGGAACCGGTACAGTTCGCGGGTTTCCAGCCGCAACATCCGTTCGTAGTCGCGCGCGACGTTTTGCCCGGCAACGAAATGATCGCGCAGCTGCGCGCTGCACTGCGGAAACAGCCCGGCCTGCTCGGCCCTATGGCCCAGCACGCCGAGCAGGCCGGCCAGCCTGGCACGGCGGATCAGGATCGCCTGCCGCGCCGGCGGCAATGCCAGGATGGCGGCAGGCTCGATCAACAAGCCGGCGAAGCCGGCGGCGGTGTCGGTACTGGCCATGGGAGTGGCGTTTGCCATGCGATCTGCGAGACCCAGTGTCCGTATTTTTTACAATTGGCCCTGCCGCGCCCCGCGCCCCGCGGCATTAGCCTTAAAAAGTCAACTAGTTATGACTTAAGGCGCGATCTTTGCTTAGCATTAGCAGCATTGTACAACCATCATCTCCGCGAACCGAATCGCGGCGGGAAGAAACATGGACAGACAGTTGCCTGATAACGAACAGCGGCCGGCCGGCGGGGAACCTCAGACCGCGCGCGATTTCGCCGCGCGCCGCACCGTGTTGAAAGGGATCTCCAGCTTGCCCATCGTGGCCACCCTGGCCAGCGGCCGGTCTGCCGCGGCGGCCAGCGCGCTGAACTGCGCCACTACCGTGGCGACACCTGAAACGGCCGATGTTCGGACTTTTCTGTTGTCGGAGGACCCCATGGTGCAGATCCCGGGCTCCGGCAATCCTCCGCTGTATACGATCGGCCCATTTGGCGACGGGCTGCGGATCTACACGCTGACCGCTGACGACGGCACGTCACGGACCTACACCGAAGCGACTTTCCTGGTAGACGCGGACGGCGACGGCACTCCGGGCGAAGCGCGGTTTCTGCTGGCGTCCTGCTATACGTCCTTCGTGACCGCCCAAGTCCTATAGATGCCGAACCCGGATCCGGGTGCAGACGCCGCCTGGTGTGCGCCTGGGGCAGCCCGGCTCGGGATCGCGAGCTGGGATGAAGAAGAGTATTTCGTCTTCAATCCGGAAACCGGGGATACGCACATCCTCAATCGCATCGGCCTGCTGCTGCTGCGGTCGCTGGCCGAGCAGTCCAGAAGCCTGAGAGAACTCCAGGCGCTGGTCGCGGCAGGCGGTTATTCGGTGCCGGCGGACGCGATTGCCGTGCACCTGGAGCGGCTCTGCGACCTGCTGCTTGCCGAGCCGGTCGAGCGGTGAGCACGGCCCTTTCCAAGCTGACGCCGCAAGGCTTGGCGAAGCGGATGCGGCACGGCCTCCTCGGTCTGCAGGTTGGCCCATTCAAAGTACAGATCAAGGCCGACATCCGGCCGCTCGCCGACACTGTCCATACACTTTATGGCGGGCACCACGAAACGTCTGCGGACGACTTCACCGACATCAGCCTGGCAATGGAACGGCCGGCGCATTTGCGCGCCCTGTGGCGACCACAGGTCGTACTACGCAGCGACGGCAAGCCCCCGTTTCATCCCTTTCCGCTCGACCACGCCTTCCCCATGTTCGAATGGGGCCTCAACTGGGCCATCGCGGTACAGGCGCACCAATACCTGATGCTGCACGCCGCAGTGGTCGCGAAGCACGACCGCGCCATAGTGTTTCCGGCGCAGCCCGGCTCCGGCAAGAGCACCCTGTGCGCCGCCCTGGTGCACCGTGGCTGGCGGTTGTTGTCGGACGAGTTCGGACTGATCCGTCCCGGCGGCCTGGAGGTCACACCCCTGCCCCGGCCGATCCCGCTCAAAAACAATTCGATCGAACTGATCCGCGGCTTCGCCCCCGAGGCCGTGCTCGGGCCGGAGTTTCCCAAGACCCGCAAGGGCCGCATCGCCCATGTCCGGCCGCCCGCCTCGGCGCTGGGCGAGCACGAACGGCCGGCCCGGATCACCTGGCTGGTGTTTCCGCAGTACCGGGCCGGCGCCAGCCCGCAGCTGCACCCCTTCCCGAAGGGCCGGGCCTTCCTCAAGGTCGCCGGCAATGCCTTCAACTACAAGCTGCAGGGGGAGGCGGGCTTCCGCACGGTGGCGGCGATCATCGACCGGGTCGACCCGCAGTACTTCGAATTCGACGACCTGGAACTGGCAGTTCGGGCACTCGACGCGCTGGCCGAGCGGGCACCCACCTAAAGCGCCGGGATCACCCGCGCGGCCAGCAACTCGGCCAGGCCCGCCAGTTCCGTCCGCCGTTCGGCCACCGCAACGATGTAACCAAGCGTCCGCGGGATGTCCGCCAGATAGCCGGACTTGCCGTCGCGATGTAACAACCGGGCAAAGATCCCCGCGGCCTTGAGGTGCCGCTGCGCGCCCATCAGGTCGAACCAGCGCAGGAAATCCGGCTCGTGTTCGGGCCGCAGCACGCCCGACTGCACCGCCAGCTCGTAATAGCCCCAGGCCCAGCCGTCCACCCGCTCGGCTGGCCAGGCGATGTAGCAGTCGCGCAGCAGCGACACCAAGTCGTAGGTAACCGGACCGAGCACTGCGTCCTGGAAGTCGATCACACCCGGCGTCGGCGGGCTGCTGACCAGCAGATTGCGCGAGTGGTAGTCGCGGTGCACCAGCACCTGCGGCTGGGCCAGGGCGCTGGCGATCAGCACTTCGCAGCTCTGCCCCAGCAACGCCCGATCGGCGGCACTCAGCACCAGGCCCAGGTGCCGCCCGAGCAGCCACTCGCTGAAAATGCCCAGCTCGCGCTCCAGCAGCGCCCGGTCGTAGCCCGGCAGGCCGTCGCGCGGACCGCAGGCCTGGATGGCCAGCAACGCCGCCAGGGCATCGCCGTACAGGCGCTCCACCGTCGCCTCGTTCAGCTCGTCCAGGTAGTGCCGGGCGCCGAGGTCCTCCAGCAAGGCGAACCCACGCGCCGGGTCCGCCGCATAGACCCGCGGCACGTGCACCCCCAGGGCGCCGAAGCGTCCGGCCAGCGCGACGAAGCGCGCCGCCGACTCGCGCTCCGGCGGGGCATCCATACCGATGCGGGTGCTGCCGTCCGGCAGCCGGACCCGGACATAGCGGCGGAAGCTGGCATCGCCCGACGCGGGCGTGAATTCCAATTCGGGCCCGCAGACGGCGGCGAGCCAGGTTTCGAGTTCGGCGAGACGTTGCGGCATGCTTACCCCGTGGCAGTCGGCCGGCCAAGGTCGGCGCGTGATTTGATGTAGCCGGTATTCTGTGCGATTTTACCGCGGCTCGACCGGTCCCTTGCGGCCCGTTTGCCATCGCGCCGGATGCGCCGGACCAACCTGCTAGCGCCGAGACCCCACGTGCCCTGGAATCCAAGGACCGATTGCCCCCCACCCCAGCGCAGGAGCAGGCACAGCGGCCCGGGTCTCGTGCTGATCGGCTGCCTGACGACGGCGCTGCCGTTGCCCGGCGCGGCCGCGGCCTGGGACTGCCGCGCCGCCCCGGCC
>JBFZDU010000394.1:0-3972 GCA_041307205.1 Gammaproteobacteria bacterium
TCGCCTTGCCGAAGTCAAAGCCCACCCCCAGTATGATCACGGCGTGCAGGGCCGCCGCCACGAACAAGGCGAGGGTCAGCGGGTCGTGGGGGTGGGTCTGTGGAAGGCGTGCGGCCTGCCGCATCGGCCTAAGTGCCCCCGTTCCCGGGCAGCGGGTCGCTGATCACGATCTTGCGGTTGCTTTCGAGCAGTTGCACGCGATCGCGCATCTCCGGGTTCATGTACACCGTCCCCTGTTCATCGACCAGCAGGACGTAACCGATGCCCATGCGTCGGGCGATGCCGTGCCAGTGTTGCGGGCCGGCCACGAACAGGGCGGTCGCGCCGGCGTCCGCCGTGGTGGCATCGGAATGGATTACCGTGACCGATGCCGTGCCGCGGGCCGGGTAGCCGGTGCGCGGGTCGATGATGTGGTGGTACTTCTGCCCCCGCCAGTCGAAGTAGCGTTCGTAGTTGCCGGAGGTGAAAACGCTAGCATCGCCTTTGACCTCGATGAAGGCGAATACGCCGCCGCCGGTGGGGCTGCGCACGGCGACGCGCCAGGGATGACCGTCGCGCGAGCCGATGGCGCGCAGATCCCCGCCGGCGTTGACGATGGCGTCGCGCACCCCGAGTTCGCGTAGCCGTTCGATCGCTCTGTCGATGCCATAGCCCTTGCCGATCGCACCGAAATCCAGCAGCACGGCCGGGTTGGTCGAACGCAGGCGAAAACCGTCTATCTGGATGTCTGCCATCCGCGGGTTCTGGGCCACCAGGTCGGCAATCGCATCGGCCGGTGGGGGCTTGTGGCAGTCCGCGCTGTCGGCATGAAATCCCCACAGCCGGACCAGGCGGCCAATCGCCGGGTTGAACAGGTTGTCGCTGACCGCCGCCAGCTCCAGCGACTGCTGCAACAGCGGCAGTACCGACGGCGGTGCGGCGAACCATTCACCTTCGGCCAGCAGGGTGTTGGTGCGGGTCAAGGGGCCGGGATCCCAGGCGTGCCAAGCCTGGTGCATGTACGCGAAGTCCTGCTCGATGGTCCGGCTGATCGCTTGCGCCTTGTCGCGGCTGATCCCGATCATGCTCAGGTCCATCAGGGTGCCGAAGGCCAGAAAGCGGCTGTTGAACACCGGATCGGTGCGAGCGCAGCCGCCCAGCCCGCTCACCAGCAGCAAAGCCGCAACGGCCGTGAGCAACCTGAAAAACCCCGGAGGGATGCTCATACTGCGAGTTTCTCCTCGATACGGTCCAGCAGTTGACCGGCGATGTTCAGCTGGTATATGGCGTCCAGTTCACGGATGCAGGTCGGGCTGGTGACATTGATCTCGGTGAGGTAGTCGCCGATCACGTCCAAACCGGCGAACAAGATCCCGGCCGCGCGTAGCCGCGGGGCAACCTGGTCGACGATCCAGTGGTCGCGGTCGCTCAGGGCCACACCGTGCCCGCTGCCACCTGCCGCGAGGTTACCACGGGTCTCGCCCGGGCGGGGTACCCGCGCCAGGGCATAAGGCACCGCCACGCCGTCGACCACCAGGATGCGCTTGTCGCCGGCCGCGATCTCGGGAATGAAGCGCTGGGCCATGGCGTAACGCCGGCCGTGATCGGTGAGGGTCTCCAGGATCACGCCGGTGTTGGGGTCGGTCGCCCGGATGCGGAACACCGATGCCCCGCCCATGCCGCCCAGCGGCTTGACGATGATGTCGTCGTGCCGTTGCAGGAAGTCGCGGAACGCCTGCTCGGTGCGGGCCACCAGGGTCGGCGGACAACACCTGGGAAACCAGGCCGTATAGAGCTTCTCGTTGGCATCGCGCAGCGCCGCCGGTCGGTTCACTACCAGGCTGCCCCGTGCTTCGGCCTGCTCCAGCAGGTAGGTCGTGTAGACATACTCCATGTCAAAGGGCGGATCCTTGCGCATCAGGATCACCGGCAGTTCTGCCAGGGGGGCGACGCGTTCACCGCCGAAGCCAAACCAGTCGGCTGCATCGTCCCGCACCCGCAGCTCGCGCATACGCGCACTCGGCACCCCGTCGCTCAGCTGCAGGTCGGCTTGTTCCATGTACCACAGCGGCCAGCCACGCCGCTGGGCCTCCAGCAGCATGGCAAAGGTGCTGTCCTTGCGCACTTTGATACTGGTGATGGGGTCCATCACCACGCCCAGCGCTATGGTCATACCGGTCTCCTCGGTGATCGAAAGCATGGATCGGGCGGCGCGCTGTGGGTCGCGCGCGCCTGGCGAATCCGATTCTTGCAGAGCCATCCGGCAGTTGCTATGTTCCAGCCGGTCATGCCCTGGTATCCCGCTCCTCCTCGAGTGAAGGCATGTGGCGGGCTGACCGCTACTCTCACCTTGAGCCTGGTCTGCGCGGGTGGCAGCGCAGCGCAGATTTGGGCGGCTTAGGCAAGGCTCGCGCGATCCAGGACGCCGGCCGCCCTGCGATTAAGGTTTTCAGTACCTATACCGATAAGCGAGTGGCAAGCGAAAGCCAGTCGAAGGGGTGTTTGATCAAGTGCATCCGGATCGAGCGGGTAGGTCGAGGCGTGCGCGCTCTGCGCCGGATTGCGGCGATTGCCGTGGTGATGAGCTTGTGCCCGGCATTCGCCGCGGACGACAACTACTTGCGGGCAGTCGAGCGTGAAGCCGGCAAGTTGGGTGCCGCACCGCCCCAGTACCTTGCTGATGAGGGAACGGCTGGGCTTGAAGCAGACCGGCAGCCGGCCCTGTCGCGGGATCGGTTCGAAGCGACTTTGCGTGATCGCTACGTCGGAACCTATCAGCTTTACGGCAAGCTGCCGGACCGCAGTCGCCAGGAGGTTTTCGCCGACTTCCAGCGCGGCGCCACGATCGAAGAGGTCCGGAGAAAGATCGTTGACCGGCTGCTGCAACAGTGATGACCTGCGGGGCGATTTCGGAATGAACCGGGTGTGGCGGCCGCTCGGGCGGTTCGGCGCGACGCTGTGCCTGGTGCTGGCGTGCGCGCCGGTCGGCGCCGCTAATCCTGCCCCGGCCGATTTCATCCCCCTGACCCCGGACAAGCCCTATCTGCACGTCGTGCATGAAGGGCGGTCGGTCAAGGTGCAGCGGGTGCAGGATCCCGAGTATACCCTCCAGGGTTATTTCGCCAAGACCGCACGCCAGTGCCCACCGTTCTGTATCCAACCCCTGACGCCCGACCCCCAGGTGCAGGTGGTCGGCGAGGTGGAGTTGTTCGATTTCATGGAGACCGAGCTGCGTGACGGCCGTGGCCTGTTGATCGACGCCCGCACGCCGGCGTGGTATCGCAAGGGCACCATACCGGGTTCGGTCAATTATCCCTTCACCCTGTTCAGCAAGGAGCCCGGGGATCCGCAACTCGATGCACTGTTGGAACGCTTCGGCGCCAAGCGGCGCGGTGCCATCGGCTTCATCGAGCGCACTTTGGAAAAGTGGGGCCTGGCCGATACCAGCCTGAAGAATGACGCCTGGGACTTCAGCGCGGCCAAGCAACTGGTGTTGTGGTGCAACGGCCCCGCCTGCGGGCAGTCGCCGCGGGCCATTCGCGGTCTGCTTGCAGCCGGTTACCCGCCCAGCAGGCTCAAGTATTACCGTGGCGGCATGCAGATGTGGCAGCTCTGGGGCCTGACGACGGTGGTGCCCAAGTGATCGGCCGCCAAGCGCGCCGCCGCGCAGCGATGGAGAGGACACTATGAGTGTTGATGATGGCAGCGAACTGAACGGGCTGAAAGTGATGGTCATCGACGACAGCAAGACGATTCGGCGGACGGCCGAGACCCTGCTGAAAAAAGCCGGCTGCGAGGTCCTGACCGCCACGGACGGTTTCGAGGCCTTGTCGGTGATCGCGGACCACCACCCCGACCTGATATTCGTGGACATCATGATGCCGCGCCTCGACGGTTACCAGACCTGTGCACTGATCAAGCGCAACCATACCTTCCGCCACATCCCGGTCATAATGCTGTCCAGCAAGGACGGGCTGTTCGACCGCGCGCGCG
>JBFZDU010000395.1:0-3121 GCA_041307205.1 Gammaproteobacteria bacterium
TCCTGAAGATCACCGGCGGTGCCGCGGCGCTCGGCGTCGTGGGCTTCCCGGCCATCCTCAAGGCGGCTGGCAGCAAACAGGTGGTGGTGGTGGGCGGCGGCGTCGGCGGCGCCACGGCGGCCAAGTACATCCGCATGGCCGACTCGTCCATCGAGGTGACCCTGATCGAACCGAACACCGAGTACTACACCTGCTTCATGAGCAACGAGGTGCTGTCCGGTCACCGTCAGATGGAAACGCTCAGGGTCGGCTATGACGGCCTCAAGGCCCACGGCATCAAGGTGGTGCACGACGAGGCCACCGGCATCGACGCCGCGGCCAAGAAAGTCACCACCGCCGGCGGCCAGAGCTTCCAGTTCGACCGCTGCGTGGTCGCCCCCGGCATCTCGTTCAAGAACAACATCGAAGGCTACGACGACGCCGCGATGCAGACCATGCCGCACGCCTGGAAGGCCGGCGAGCAGACGGTGCTGCTGCGCAAGCAGTTGGAGGACATGGCCGATGGTGGCGTGGTCGTGATCGCTGCCCCGCCGAACCCGTTTCGCTGCCCGCCCGGGCCGTACGAGCGCGCCTGCCAGGTGGCCATGTATCTCAAGGCGAGCAAACCCAAGTCCAAGATATTGATCCTGGACGCCAAGGAAAAGTTCTCCAAGCAGGGGCTGTTCACCCAGGCGTTCGAGCGGCATTTCGCCGGCATGATCGAATGGGTGGGCTCGGACAAGGGCGGCGCGGTAACGCGCGTCGATCCCGCCTCGATGACCGTCTATGCGGGCGACACCGCCCACAAGGTGGCAGTAGCGAACATCATCCCGGCGCAGCAGGCCGGCAAGATCGCTGCGACTGCGGGCCTGACCGATGATACGGGCTGGTGCCCGATCGACGGCCGGACCTTCGAATCCACCCTGCAGAAGGGCGTGCACGTCATTGGCGACGCCTCGGTGGCCTCGCCCCTGCCCAAGTCCGCCTACGCCGCCAACTCCGAGGCCAAGGTGTGCGCCGCCGCCATCGTCGACCTGCTCAACGGCCGCGAGCCGGGCGACCCGGCCCTGACCAACACCTGCTACTCGATCGTGGGTCCGGACGACGCCATCTCGGTGGCCGGCATTTACGCGCTGGCCGACGGCAAACTGACCGACGTGGAAGGTGCCGGTGGCCTGACGCCCAAGGACAGCTCGCCCGCGCTGCGCGCCCGCGAAGTCCAGTACGCCTACAGCTGGTTCGCCAACATCAAACAAGACAGCTGGGGCTGAGCCCAGCGGGTCCAAAGATAAGTCCGACGCTTAAAAGGGCCCTACGGGGCCCTTTTTTTGCCTGCAGCCCGGGAACAAGTCCGGTCGTTCAGGGCCAGGCCGAAGATCGTGCCGGCGCCAGGATCAGCCAAACAGCTCGGCCAGGCGCGCGCCCGGGTCGTCGGCCCGCATGAAGGCCTCGCCGACCAGGAAGGCATGCACGCCGTGGGTGCGCAGGCGCGCCACGTCGGCCGGGACCAGGATGCCGCTTTCGGTCACCACCAGCCGGTCGTCCGGAATATCCGGGAGCAGGGCGAGCGTGGTGTCCAGGCTGACACCAAAGGTGCGCAGGTTGCGGTTGTTGATGCCGATCAGCCGGTTGGGCACCCGCAGCGCGCGCAGCAGCTCCGCGGCATCGTGCACCTCGATCAACACGTCCATGCCCAGCGCGTGCGCCAGCGCATTGAGTTCGCCCAGCGCGGCATCGTCCAGGCAGGCCGCGATCAGCAGGAGGCAGTCGGCGCCGATGGCCCGTGCCTCGTGGACCTGGTAGGGATCGACGATGAAGTCCTTGCGCAGCACCGGCAGGGCACAGGCGGCGCGCGCCTCCTGCAGGTAGGCATCGCTGCCCTGGAAGAAATCGACATCGGTCAACACCGACAGGCAGGCGGCGCCCCCGGCCGCATAGCTGCGGGCGATGGTGGCCGGCCGGAAATCCGCGCGCAGCACCCCCTTGGACGGCGACGCCTTCTTGATCTCGGCGATCACCGCCGGCCGCCCGGCCGCGATCCGGGCGTCGAGCGCCGCCACGAAACTGCGCGGCGGCGTAGCCTCGGCCTGCTGCGCGGCGAGTTGCTGCAAGGACAGGCGCGCGGCACGTTCGCGAACTTCCGCGCGTTTGCGCTGCACGATTTTCTGCAGTATGTCGGGGGTGTCGGTCATGGTCGCGGCGGGTTTAACGGGAGCCGGGGCAGGTATTCTACCGGATTCGGCAGACGCGCTGGCCGCACCCGGATTGGAGAGCGGCCGGCAAATGCCTAGAATTCCCCGAACGGGCAGTTGTCAGGACCCTTCGCATGGACACGACCGAGCGCATCTTAGTCGCCGTGGCGGCTCTCATCCTTACCCACTCCGCGGCTCTGTACTTCCGGGTAGGCCCCATCGAACACGATCTGGTCTCCCAGGTCAGAGCCACGCTCGCTAACCGTGGTTTCCCCCAGATCGCCGTGCATGCTACCGGCCGCGACATCACCTTGCGCGGCGTGGTGGCAGAGCGCCGGGACGCGGCACAGGCAGTCGTCATCGCCGCTGGCACCATCGGGGTGCGAACCGTGCACCACGACCTACAGACGGCGTACTGAACAACGACCTGCCGAGGACATCCGCATGTGGTATCTGATCGCTCAAACTGCTGTCTTCATCCTGGTCGCGGCCGGGATCGGCCTGTGGCTGGGTTGGTATCTGGGCAAGCTCAGCCGACAATTAGAGATTGACGTGCTGGAGCGCCGGGCCGCCAACGGCCAGCAAGACCTGACGGCCGTCAAGACCCAGACCGCAGCCGTCGAGAAGCAGCTGGCTGAACAAACCGCGACCCTGGCAGAGCACCGCGACCGCTACGCCGTGGCGCAGGCCGAGCTGGTGGAACTGCGCACCACCACGGCCGCGCAGACAAGTGATGCGGAACCTCGCGCCGCACTGGAAGCAGAGCTGGATGCACTGCGCGCCGCGACCCGGGCGCAGGCCGCCAGGCTGAGCGCCAGCGAAGGCCGCTGCGAGGCATTGGCCGCGGAACTCGATGAACTGCGCGGCGCAGTCGCCGCTGCGCCACCCCGTCACGGCACCGACGCGGACGCCGCGCTCCCGCCTGCCGTCAGCGCGGCGATGGCGCGGGC
>JBFZDU010000396.1:0-2907 GCA_041307205.1 Gammaproteobacteria bacterium
TGCTGCGGTTATGGCACGCCCGAGAGGCCCGTTAACCATAAGTCGAACTGCCAGGTAAATCGCTTGCGCCAACCCGACCCGCCTATCGGGCCGGGGGCGGCCCTCCTACAGGGCAAAGCCCACAATCCGCTTGTAGGAGCGGCCCCCCGGCCGCGATCCGGCGCCAAGCCAACCACCAGGGCTTATTCCTCCCAGACTTGCGCCAGCCGCTCGGCCACCAACACCCGCTCCGACCACAGCAACAGCGTCTCGGCATCGGCCTGCTCCACCCGCGCCCGGTCGGCGGCGCTGAGCGGGCCGAACTTCAGGGAGAGTAGACGCAACAGCACCGTCGCCTCGCCCTGCTGCAAACCCTCCTGCCGGCCGGCCGCTCGGCCCTCTTCCCGGCCTTGGGCCTTTCCCTGCCTGATCCACTCCTGCGCCAAGGTCATTTTCAATTCCTCCTGCCGTGCCGGCCTGGAGTCGGCCAAGGCCGCCCAGAACACCCGCTCGTCGATTTCGAACTGCCTGACAATATAAAGCAGCACCGGCCGCAGCAACACGCCGTCGTCCGGAATGTCCCGCAGCAGCCGGGCCAGGGTCGCGGCATCCAGCCCCCGCGCGAAGGCGTAGCGCAACACCCCCAGCAACCCCCGCACCGCGGGGTCCGCCGACAGCTGCTCGTACGGAATGTGCCCAAGATCGCGCACCCGGTAGCCGAACCCCTGCAACTCCGCCTTGAGCCCCGCGTCGGCCGCCAGGCAATCCAGCACCGAGGTCGGCACCCGCCAGGGCGCCGCGCCGTGGTACACCACCAGCGGGAAGATCGGCGGCAGCCGGCGCAGCTTGCGCCCGTCCGTCCCGGCATGGCGCTCCCAGATCCGCACCATGTAGCCGAGCAACTGCAGCGGGGTCCGCGGGTCGGGCGCGCTCTTGTGTTCGAGCAGCACATACAGCAGCGCCGCGCCGCCGTCGCGCAGCCGCAATTCGTACAAACGGTCGCTCTGGGTGTTGCGCAAGCGCTCGTCGACGAAGTGACCGTCGAGCAGCTTGGGCGGCGCCTCGCTCAGGCGCGCGGCAATCGCCGGCGGCAGCTGCTCGCGCAGCAGGATATGCGCCCGTTGCGGGTCTTCGAGCAGGAGTCTGAACAGCGCATCGTGCGGGTTGGGGGCATCGGCCACGGTCACCTTCCCTGGTGTCGTTCGTGATGGGTGGGGATTGTAGCCGGAATGTCCGGTTAAGCGGCGCCAGCCCGACCCGCCTATCGGGCCGGGGGCGGCCCTCCTACAGGGCAAAGCCTGCGATCCACCTTGTAGGAGCGGTGCCCCCGCCGCGATGGCCTGGCACCGCCCCAAGATCGGGCCGGGGGCCTCGGTCTCAACCCAGGCGGCCGGCGTTGTAATCCTCGTAGGCCGCCAGGACTTCCGCCCGGGTGTTCATGACGAACGGCCCGCCGCGGGCGACCGGTTCGTTGAGCGGGCGGCCCGCGACCAGCAGCAGGCGCGCGCCGGCCGGACCGGCGCTCAGCCGCACCGGCCCACCGCGGCTGAGTACGCCCAGCTCGGTGGCCTGCACCCGTCCCTGCCCGCCCTCGGCCTGCGGCAGCGACACCTCGCCCGAGATGACGTAGACGAAGGCATTGTGGCCACTGGGCAACAGTTCCTCGAACGTCGCCCAGGGCGGCAGCGTGACGTCGAGGTACAGCGGTTCGGTCAGCGGCTGAGTCACGGGCCCCGCGGTGCCGCGGCTGGTTTCACCGGCCAGCACCCGGACCTCGACGCCCTCGCCCGGCCGCTCCACCGGGACCTGTGCGGCGCCGAATTCCTGGTAGGCCGGCGGCGCCAGCTTGTGGCTCGCCGGCAGGTTCACCCACAGCTGGAAGCCGTACAGCAGGCCGTCTTCCTGTTCGGGCATCTCCGAGTGCACTATGCCGCGCGCCGCGGTCATCCACTGCAGGCCGCCCGGTTCGATCACCCCTTCGTGCCCGGCGCTGTCCTTGTGCCGCATCCGCCCGGCCAGCATGTAGCTGACCGTCTCGAAGCCGCGGTGCGGGTGCGGCGGGAAGCCGGCGATGTAGTCCTGCGGCCGGTCGCTGTGGATCACATCGAGCAGCAGGAAGGGATCGAGCAGGCTCAATTGCGGGGTGCCGATCAGCCTGGTCAATTCCACCCCCGCCCCGTCGGTGGCGGGCAGGCCCGCCACCGCGCGGCTGAGCACCCGCGCGCCCGGGTAAAGGTCATGTGCTTCGGCGCTCATGTCGCTAATCCTCCTGGTTCAGGCTGAAGATAACCCGGCCCGGTGCCTTCCGGCAGGGGTCGGCGCGAATCTGCCGCTGCGTCGCCCCTACACCGGACCGTGCCACCTTGCTCCGATCGTGCGCCGCAGGAGGGCCGCCCCCGGCCCGATCCGGGTGGTGCCGTCCGGGTGCGGGGCGGTTTTGAGGGAAACGGCTCACTGACCGCGCAGCGCAGCCCGCTGCCCGCCGCCGGTCAGGCGCTCCAGCGCGAAGGCGCCGGGGCCGTTGACCGCGAGCAGCAACAGGCCGCCGGCCAGCGCCAAGTTCTTCATGAACAGAATGGACTGCATCTGGTCGCCCAGGTCGGCATGAAACACGACCGCCGCCACCAGCGAGAAGCCGGCCAGCGCCAGGGCGGCCAGGCGCGCGCCCCAACCCAGCAGCAGGGCCAGGCCGCCGCCCACTTCGAGCGCGATGACCAGTGGCAGGAGCGCCCCGGGCACGCCCATGCTCTCCATGTAGCCCTGGGTGCCGGCATAGGCGCTGATCTTGCCGATGCCGGCGACGATGAAGATCACGGACATCAGGATGCGGCCGACCAGGGTGGTGGCGGCGTGCAGGTTCGGAGCAGGCGTTGCAACAGCGTTTTTCATGGTGCGATTTCCTCGTGACGTTGGATGGGATGCGGTCAT
>JBFZDU010000397.1:0-3563 GCA_041307205.1 Gammaproteobacteria bacterium
AACGGCCAGGCCGTGACCTTCCTGCTCGACACCGGGGCTACCGATGTCGCCGTACCCGAGGCGCTGGCCGACCGTCTGGGGCTGCCGCGCGGAGCGGGGGGCTTCAGTCAGACCGCGAACGGCGTGGTGGCAGTTTGGCGCAGTCGTCTCGACACGGTGTCCTTGGGGCCGATCGGTCTGCGCGATGTCAGCGCCAGCATAGTGCCCGCGCTGGCACTGGACGGCCAGGTGCTGCTGGGGATGAGTTTTCTGAAACAGCTGGAATTGGTCCAGCAGGGTCAGACCCTGACTTTGCGGCAGCAGCCCGGGACACGGTGAAAGAGAAAAGCGCCGCCAGCGCGGCGCTTTTCCTGTGCCCGGGACCGGCCTCAGCCGTTGATGGTGTCCTTCAGGGATTTCAGTGCCGCTACCTTCACGACGGTCTGGGCGGGCTTGGCCGCGATCTTCATGGGTTCGCCGGTCGCCGGGTTGCGGCCCATGCGTGCCTTGCGCGCGGGCTTTTTCACGCGGCGGATCTTGACGCCGGTCTCGGGGATGGTGAACTCGCCTGAGCCACGTTTCTTCATGTGGCCTTCGACCAGCTGGCCGAGCGCTGCGAATACGTCGCCGACATTCTTCTTCGACAGTCCGGTCTGCTCGGCGATCGCGGCGATGACCTGGGTCTTGGTCTGCTTGTCGGCGATCGCCTTGGTCTTGCCTGCCGCTGGCGTGGCGGCCGCTTTGGCCGCCGTCTTCTCGGCGGTTTTTTTCACAGCCATTGTTGACTCCTGCAATTGGTGGAAAAGGCGCAGGAAACATAGCATAGAAATTTGCCGTTCCATACAACGAGAGCAGCCAATGGATGGCGTGAAACGATTTTTTGCTTGAGTTGCAGCGGCCTGTTCCAGATCCCGGCGCTGCGAATGCGCGATGTGACCGATGCGCTCAAGCAGTGACCGCGTATCAGGGCACTATTGTGCGTCCGTGCCACGGCCAAGCTCGGGCCGTTGCTATGCCCGCCGAATCGAACCATTTTGCGGATAGGCGCACGGGCGCGCCGGCTTGACTCGACTATGCTGCAGGGCGGGGTGCCTAGGTCAGCAGCAACGGCCGGCTGCAGCGCACCGTCCCTTGACCCCGGCCGGTAAAGGAAACTGCCTTGAGTCCGATGTTATGTAGTGTTTCGCCCGCGGTCGTCTTCGGGACGGCACAGCGGCACCCCTTTGCCTGGCGTTTTCAGGAATGTCTGCTGAATTGACCAACAAAGATCGGCGACTGTTGCGGTCCCTGGTGCCGCTGCACCTGCTCTCGGATGAGCGCTTCCAAGAGCTGACCGCGGGCACGCCCGTGGAGCAGTTGGGCCGCGGCGAGGTTCTGTTTCAACAGGGCGACGAGGACCACAACAGCCTCTACTTGCTGGACGGGCAGTTGGCCTTGCTGTCGGGGGAGCGGGTGGTCGAACAGGTGGCGGCCGGGTCCAACACGGCGCGCTTCCCCATCGCCCACCAGACGCCGCGCAAGTTCACCGCCCGGGCCGTGGCGCCGGCGCGGGTCGTGCGCATCGACAGTCAGCGCCTGAGCGCGATCCTTGGGCAGGACCACACCAGCGACTATCAGGTCAGCGACCTGAATGAGGATGGGGGCGAAGAAGACTGGATGACCCAGCTGCTGCAGTCGAAGGTCTTGCAGCAGATCCCGGCCGCCAACATCCAGCGCGTCATGCTGCGGGTGGAGCGGTTGGAGGTGAAGGCGGGCGAGAGCATCATTCGCCAGGGCGAATCCGGCGACTACTACTACATGCTCAACCGTGGCCAGGCGGTGGTGAGCCGCGACCAGGGCCATGGCAAGCCGCCGATCGAGCTGGCGCGGGTGGGCGCCGGGACCTCGTTCGGCGAGGAGGCGCTGCTGTCTGACAGCCCGCGCAATTCCACCATCACCATGCTCACCGATGGGATCCTGCTGCGTCTGAGCAAGCAGGATTTCGTCGAGTTGGTCCACCAACCGCTGTCCAACACCCTGGACTTCGCTGCCGCCAGCGCCCTGGTTGCCGAGGGTGCGGTTTGGCTCGACGTGCGGTTGCCGGAGGAATTTGCCAGTGGCCACCTGCCGGGCAGCCTGAATCTGCCGTTCGACGTGCTGCGCTACCAGACCGACACCTTGGCAGCCGACCGGCGCTACATCGTCGTCAGGGGGCGGGGCGGCAGCGCCGCGGCCGCCGCCTTCCTGCTGACCGAGCACGGCTTCGAGTCCTCGGTGCTGGACGGTGGCTACGCCGGGGTTGCCCCCCTGGTACCGCCGCAGCCGGACAAGTCGGACCGCCGCAGCGTTGCGACCAGTAGCGCCAATGCGGCGCGGGAGCGCGCACTCGAGCAACGCATCGGCACCCTGCAGGCGGAGCGACAAACCCTCGAACGCCAGCTCCGCGAGGCCATAGAAACCGCCCGCGAACGTCTGCAGGTGGCGGAGCAGGCGCGCCAGGTCGCCATCGCGGAGCGCGACGATGCGCGGGCGGAGCGCACCAAGCTGGCCGGGCGGCTTGAAGTTGGCGAACTCGACCGCGAAGGCATGCGCCAGCGCCTGACCGAAGCCGAGGAGCGCGAAGCGGCCTTGAAGGAACGCCTGCGCAAGGCCGAGAGCTATGGCATCGCCGAGCGCGACCGGGCGGAATCGGCGAGTCAGAGATACGACGACCTGGCCCGACAGTTGGATTCCCTGCGTGCCGACCGTGCGCTCGAACGCGCTGCGAACGACCAGTCGGTCGGCGCCTTGAAGGAGCAACTCACCGAGCTGCAATTGGCACTGGAGCAGAGCCGCAGCGACCTCGAAGAGGCGCATAGCCGGTCCGCCGCGGGCGTGACCGAACTCGCCGTGGCGCAGCAGCAGCTGGCGGCGCTCGATGGGGTCAAGAAAGACCTGGAGCTGCGCCAGGCGCAGGCGGAGGCGCGCGCCCGCGAGCTCGGTGAACAACTGGACGAGTTGCGCCGCAGCACCGGCGACGGCGACACGGTGCGCGAGCAGCTGGCCACGCAGTTGCATGCCGCCGAGAGCCGTGCCGCGACCCTGGCGCAGGAGCTGGCCGCACAAGTCGAGGAAGCGGTGCGCCTGCGCGAGGCCACTGCCGCGGCGGAGCAAGCGAGGGCCGAACTCCAAGAGGAGTTGGCTGCCGCGCGGGCGCAGCTGGCAGCGCTGGAGGAGCGGGTCGCCGCGCAAGATGGCGCCACCCGCGATCTCGCCGCGCAGTTGCAGGGCGCCGCTGCCAAGGCGCTGCAACTGGAGGAAGTGACTGCCGCCCTCGCCGAACGCGACGAACGCATTGCTGCCCTGGAGGCCGCGCGCGCCGCGACGCAGGAGCGGCTGGCGCAGCTCACTGCGAACCAGGAGGACGAGCAGCAGCAGCAACAGACCCGCCTCGCTGACCTGGAATCCCAGCTCAAGGCGAACGCCGAGTCGCGCAAACGGGCCGAACGCGAACGCGACACCCTGCAACAGGACCTGAAGGCACGTACCGAGGGGCTGAAGGGGCTGCAGTCGGCCCTGGAGGAACAGCGGGCCCGGTTCCAGCGCCTCGACGCCGAATTGCAGCA
>JBFZDU010000398.1:0-3775 GCA_041307205.1 Gammaproteobacteria bacterium
ATGCCGGGCAGCCCGGGTGCCGGCGGCGCCGACACGCTGGCCGCCTTGCGCCGGTTGCGGCTGCCGGTGCTGGACATCTACGGCGAGCGCGACCGGCCCGAGGTACTGGCCACCGCCCCGCAGCGGCTGCTCGCTGCGCGCGACGCGGCCAACCCCGCCTACACCCAGGTGAGCGTGCCAGGGGCGGATCCCGTGTTCACCGGCCTGAGCGAGGTCTTGGTCAGCCGGGTGCGTGCCTGGCTGGCGCGGGCGACCGCCGTCACACCCCTGCCGGGGACGACCCAATGAAGGCAGATGGATTCCCGCAACGGCCGGGTCAGCACCCCCTAAAGGCTGCAGCTGTCGAACGCGGCGGCGGATCACGCGAACCAGGCCGGCTTGATGATAATCAACGCCTGCGGCGCCAAAAGGTGGAACATAGACCGGCCCGACTCGGCACCTGGCCGTGAGCATGTTGGACGCCCACCTACCATCCACCCCAGCGCACCCCTTGACCCTCAACCGCGCCCCGGTCGGCAGCCGGCTGAGGCTGGTCGGGATCCGCGGCGGACGGCAGATGACCCGGCGGCTGCTGGCCCTGGGCCTGTCGGTCGGCTGCGAACTGGAGCTGCTGCACCACCGCGGCCACGGGGTGGTGGTGGCGCGTAACGGCAACCGGGTGGCGCTGGGCGCCGGCGTGGCGGAACACCTGCTGGTCGAAGTGCTCGCCTGATGGCCGGCCGCGACCCGTTCACCGCGGTGGCGCAGCCGGCGCGCCCGCGCTTCACCATCGCCATCGCGGGCAACCCCAATTGCGGCAAGTCCGCCCTGTTCAACGCCTTCACCGGCGTGCGCCAGCGCACCGGCAACTGGCCGGGCGTCACGGTCGACCGCAAGGAAGGCCGCTGCACCCTGGACGGCTGCCAGATCAGCATCATCGACCTGCCCGGCATCTATTCGCTGGACGCCAGCTCCATCGACGAGCAGATCACCCGCGACTACCTGCTCGGACGCGACTACGACCTGATCGTCAATGTAGTCGACGCATCCAACCTCGAACGCAACCTGTATCTGACGGTCCAGCTGTTGGAAATGGCCGTGCCCCTGGTGCTGGCGCTCAACATGATGGACGTGGCGCGGCGGCGCGGTCTCAGCATCGACACGGTGCGCCTCGCGGCCGAGCTGGGCTGCCCGGTGGTGCCGGTGGTGGCGGTCAGCGGCGCGGGAACAGCCGAGCTGGCGGCGCGCATGGTCGCGGTCGCCAGCGGTGCGGAACGCGGCGGCTTCTCGCTGGCCCACGATGAGCTGGTCGAGGAAGCGGCGCGCGCCGTCGGCGCCACACTGACCGATGCGCCGGAGGTCAACCGGCGTTGGCTGGCCCTCAAGCTGTTGGAGGGCGGTGCCGGCCAGCCGCTGCGGCCGGCGCGCCGCGACCTGATCGCGCACTGGCAAGCCCGGATCGCAGAACGCAGCGGCGAAGAGGCCGACATCTACATCGCCGATACCCGCTTCAGCCACGCCCACGCCCTGGCCACCGGCACCGTGCGCCAGGCCGGCCAAGCGGGCCGCTCGCTGACCGACCGCATCGACCGGGTCGTGCTCGGCCGTTGGCTGGGCATCCCGATCTTCCTCGCGGCCATGTACCTGATGTTCCTGTTCACCATGAATATCGGTGGCGCCTTCATCGACTGCTTCGATGGCGTGGCCGGGGCACTGTTCGTGGACGGTTTCGGGGAACTGCTGACCCGGCTCGGCGCGCCCGACTGGCTGCGCGTGCTGCTGGCCGACGGTGCCGGCGGCGGGGCGCAGGTGGTGGCCACCTTCATCCCGGTGATCGCCAGTCTCTACCTGTTCCTCTCGGCGCTGGAGGACAGCGGCTACATGGCGCGCGCCGCCTTCGTGATGGACCGCTTCATGCGCGCCATCGGCCTGCCGGGCAAAGCCTTCGTGCCACTGATCGTGGGCTTCGGTTGCAATGTGCCGGCGGTGCTGGCGACCCGCACCCTGGAGCACGAGCGCGAACGCAAGCTCACCATCCTGATGAATCCCTTCATGTCCTGTGGCGCGCGCCTGCCGGTATATGCCCTGTTCGCCGCCGCCTTCTTCCCCAGCAACGGCCAGAACATCGTGTTCCTGCTGTACCTGATCGGGATCGCGGTGGCCATACTCACCGGCCTGGTGATGCGGCGCACCCTGCTCGGCGGCGACAGCAGCGGCTTCATGATGGAGCTGCCGCCCTACCACCGGCCGACCCTGCGCGGCATGCTGCTGCGCACCTGGGACCGGGTGCAGCTGTTCGTGCGCGAGGCTGGCAAGGTGATCGTGTTGATGGTGCTCGGACTCAACCTGCTCAACTCGGTCGGCACCGACGGCAGTTTCGGCAATCAGGACTCGGAGCGCTCGGCCCTGAGCGCGGTGAGCCGCGCCGTCACCCCCGTCTTCGCCCCGCTCGGCATCCGCGAGGACAACTGGCCGGCGGTGGTGGGGGTGTTCTCCGGCATCCTGGCCAAGGAAGTGGTGGTCGGAACGCTCGACAGCCTCTATACCCGGCTCGCCGAAGGCCCGGCCGCCAGCGGCGAACCCGCCCCCTTCGAGCTGTTCGCGGCGCTCAAGGCCGCGGCCGCGACCCTGCCCGAGAACCTCGGGGCGCTGACCGCCGCCCTCACCGATCCGCTCGGGCTCGACCTCGGCGCGATCGGCGACGTCAGCCAGGCCGCCCAGCAGCAGTCGGTCAACGCGGGGGTGTTCGGCGCCATGGCCGCGCGTTTCGACGGCCAGGCCGGGGCGTTCGCCTATCTTCTGTTCATCCTGCTGTACTTTCCCTGCGCCGCCACCATCGGCGCCATTCGGCGCGAGGCCGGCGCCGCCTGGGCCGCCTTCGTCGCCGCCTGGACCACCGGCATCGCCTATGTCACGGCCTCGGTCTACTATCAGGCCGCCACCTTTGCCGCCCACCCGCTCGACTCGACCCTGTGGATCGGCGGCCTGCTGACAGTGCTGGCGACCGTGGTGCTCGGGCTCAGGTACTGGGCCCAGCGCGGACGCGGCGGACCCCGCCCCGCCGAGGCTCGGGCATGATCCTGGCCGAGGTCCGCGACTATCTGCGCAGCCGCGGCCAGGCCAGCCTGGCCGAGATCGCCCGCCACCTCGGCGCCCATCCCGACGCCGTGCGCGCCATGCTGGAGGTGTGGATCGCCAAAGGCCGCGTCCGCCGCGTTCCGGCCTGCGGCGGCAGCGCCAGCGGCTGCCGCCAGTGCGACCCGGCGCAGACCGAGGTCTATGTCTGGGGTGAAATCCCCGCGTCCGGGGTGCGGGGCTGCCGCACCGACTGACCGCTCCTGCGGCGGTTCGAACCCGCCCCTGCCCCCGCGCAGAACGCTGCCGGCGGCGCCGGGCGTCCCGGATCGGGTACCCATCGCCCAGCCACGGCCGTAAACTCGTCCGACATCCGATACCCGGAAGGACCACCATGGCCCAGATGCAACTGCACCGCCCCGGCGACCTCCCGGTCAGCTCCGACATGGAGCTGATCGCCCGCTACCTGCCGCTGCAGGGGACGCGCCTGCTCGAACTCGGCTGCGGCAGCGCCTTCACCACTCGCCGTCTCGCCGAGACCTTTCCCATCGCCGAGCTGATCGCCACCGAGGTCGATCGCATCCAGCACCAGAAGAACCTGCAGATCACCGATCTGCCGCGTGTCACCTTCCAATACGGCGGCGCCGAGGCCATCGACCAGCCCGACGCCTCCATCGACGCGGTGCTCATGCTCAAATCGCTGCACCACGTCCCGGGCGAG
>JBFZDU010000399.1:0-4245 GCA_041307205.1 Gammaproteobacteria bacterium
CCGGGGTGTGTTCCAGGATCCATTCGACATCGTCGATGAAACCCATGCGCAGCATCTCGTCGGCCTCGTCCAGAACCAGGGCCTGCAGCTGGTCGAGCACCAGCGAACCGCGCCGCATGTGGTCCATGATGCGACCGGGCGTGCCCACCACGACCTGGGCGCCGCGGTGCAGCTGGCGCAGCTGGATGCCATAGGCTTGGCCGCCGTAGATCGGCATGACGTGAAAATTGGGCAGGTGGCGGGCGTAGGTCTGGCAGGCCTCGGCTACCTGGATCGCCAGTTCGCGCGTGGGCGCCAGCACCAGGATCTGGGTGTTGGTCTTCTGCAGATCGGCGCGTGCCAGCAGCGGCAATGCGAAGGCGGCAGTCTTGCCGGTGCCGGTCTGCGCCTGTCCGAGCAGGTCGTGACCGGCCAGCAGGACGGGGATGGCCTCGGCCTGAATGGGCGAAGGGGTCTCGTAGCCGACTTCCTGCAATACGCGCAGCAGGGGTTCGGGCAGGCCGAGTTCATTGAAATTTAGCATCGGTGCCGGGGCGGCCATGAACGGGTTCCATCGAGGGGGCTGAGAGGGCTGCGCGGCGGCTTAGCGTCGGGCAGGACCGCGCAGTATACGCGATCTTCGGCCATTATGGTGTGGTTGTTTGCCTGCGAGGGGGTGATCCGTACCTGGCAGCTGCGCTTGACCGGCTATGGGGCACTGGCCCGACTGGGTGCTCCCCAGCTCATGTGGCAGTTGACTCCCAGGCGGGATCTGGGGTGCGACCCGATTGAGTTTCAGGGCAAAAAAAAGCCCGCCATGTGGCGGGCTATTTCGATCCAAACAGTCAGGAGGAGTGAGAACACAGGTAGCCAAACCGAAGTGTCGTTTTGGCCAGATCTCGGAAGCCATTCTGGCGCAATTCGGTTCCAGGCGAGTTGATGCTGCTCAAGTTCATGCGAATTTACTAATGAACTGGCCAAAGCTATGGCGCTTGCCCCACACCGGGCCTGCCCGCAGAATCCGTCCCCATGCGCGATACCCATATCAGCCTGGCCCACGGCAACGGCGGACGGTTCATGCGTGAACTGATCGACGAGATCTTCGCACGCCAGTTGGCCAACCCGGGGCTGGATGTGCAGGCCGACGCGGTGCCACTCACCCTGCCGCCGGGCGAGCCGGTGTTCACCACCGATGGTTTCACCGTGCAGCCGCTGGAGTTTCCCGGCGGCGACATCGGGTCCCTGGCGGTGCATGGCACCACCAACGATCTGGCGGTGGCCGGCGCCGATCCCTTGTACCTGAGTCTCAACGCCTTCATCGAGGAAGGCTTTGCGCTCGCCCGGCTCGAACGCATCGTTGCCTCGGTGGCGCGGACCGCCGCTGCCTGCGGCGCGCAGGTGGTGGCCGGCGATACCAAAGTGCTGCGGCGCGGCGAGGGCGGGGGTCTGTACCTGGCGACCACCGGGGTCGGGGTGCGGCCTTACGGCCTGGGTTTGGGCCTGCACCGGATTCGTGCCGGCGACCGGATACTGGTCAGCGGTCCGGTCGGTGACCACGGGGTGGCGGTGATGCTGGCCCGCGAGGAGTTCGGCATGCGCGGCGACCTGGTATCGGATGCCGCCAGCGTGTTGCCGCTGACCCGGGCCGCCCGCATGCTGCCGGGGCTGCGCTTCATGCGCGACCCTACCCGCGGCGGTCTGGCTACCGTGGCGCACGACATCGCCCGCGCGACCGGCATGGAACTGCGCTTGGACGGCACAGCCATTCCGGTGCGCGACCCGGTTCAGGCGGTGTGCGAGATGCTGGGCTACGACCCGCTCTACCTGGCCTGCGAAGGCCGGGTGGTGGCGGTGGCTGCCCCGGACACTGCGGACCAGCTACTGGCGCTGTGGCGCACGCTGCCCGAAGGTGTCGATGCGGCTGCCATCGGCACCCTCGGCGCGGGTGCGCCACGGGTGCTGCTGGGCACCGAGTTGGGAGGGCTGCGGATTCTCGAAGAATTGGAAGACGATCCGCTGCCGCGGATCTGTTGAGCGGTGAGCGGCCAAGTTCCAGCGTTCGGTCGGCTGTGCGTTCGCCCGGGGAAGATCGGTCAATATGTTTTTTCCCTCAGCCTCGCCCCGGCGTCAGCGAATGCAGTGAACAAGGGCGCTGCCCCCTTTTTCCTTCAGGTGCATTGAACGGCATGCCGGGCGAGGTGATCCGCATCCGCGGCCTGGTGCAGGGCGTGGGCTTTCGCCCGACGGTGTGGCGCATCGCGCGCGACCTGGGCCTGGTCGGCGACGTGCGCAACGATGGCGCCGGCGTGCTGGTGCGGGCCTGGAGCACGGCGGCGCGGCTCGACGCCTTCTGCGTCCGGCTGCGCGCGGAGTGCCCGCCGCTGGGGCGCATCGACGCCCTGGAACGCAGCGGCCTCGACCTGCCGGCACCGGCGGCCGGCTTCACGATCCTGCCCAGCGAACTTTCGGCGGTGAGTACCGGTATCGTGCCGGACGCGGCCACCTGCCCGGCCTGCCTGGCCGAGATCCGCGACCCGGCGAACCGCCGCTACCGCTATCCCTTCACCAACTGCACGCACTGCGGCCCGCGCCTGTCGATCGTGCGCGGTATTCCCTACGACCGCGCCAACACCAGCATGGCGGTTTTTCCGATGTGTCCGGACTGCGCCGCCGAATACGCTGATCCGGCCGACCGCCGCTTCCACGCCCAGCCCAATGCCTGCCCGGTCTGCGGCCCGCGCGTCTGGTTGCAGGATGCGCGCGGCGCACGGCTGGACCCGGCGGCCGAGGGCGCCCTCGATGCGATAGATGCGGCCGCTCGGGCGCTGGCTGCGGGGCGCATCGTCGCGATCAAGGGCATCGGTGGATTCCACCTCGCCTGTGATGCCAGCAACGCCGCGGCGGTCGCCGAGCTGCGTCGACGCAAGCGTCGATTCGACAAACCCTTTGCCTTGATGGCGCCGGACCTGGAGGTGCTGTGCCGCTACGCCGCACCCGCAGACGCGGAGCTGGCCCTGCTCACCGGTCCGGCTGCGCCCATCGTGCTGTTGACGCCGCACCCCGGCGCGCCCGCGCTGGCGCCGGCCGTGGCTCCGGGCCAGGCCACCCTGGGTTTCATGCTGCCTTACAGTCCGTTGCACCACCTGCTGGGTGCTGATTGGCTGCGCCATGGCGTGGGCGGCCCGCTGGTGATGACCAGCGGCAACCTGTCCGACGAACCCCAGTGCATCGATAATGCCGAGGCCGATGGACGCCTGGGGGGCATCGCTGACCTGTTCCTGTTGCACGACCGCGCTATCGTCAATCGCGTCGATGACTCGGTGGTGCGCGGCATGGCGGGCAAAGCGCGACTGCTGCGTCGCGCCCGCGGTTTTGCACCGGCGGCGCTGCCGCTGCCCGAGGGCTTCGCCGCGGCGCCGCCGGTGCTGGCCTTGGGCGGCGAACTCAAGAGCAGCGTCTGCCTGCTGCGCGACGGACAGGCGGTAATCTCGCAGCACCTGGGCGACCTGGAGGACGCGCGTACCGCTGACGCCTATGAGCGCACCATCGCGCTGTACGAGGACTTGTTCCAGCACCGCCCCGAACTCCTGGTGGTGGACCGCCACCCGGATTACCGCTCCAGCCGCTACGGGCGCTCCCGCGCCGCCCGCGACGCCCTGCCGGTGGTTGCGGTGCAGCACCACCACGCGCACATCGCCAGCGCATTGGCCGAAAACGGCTGGGCGCTCGATGGTGGTCGAGTGTTGGGGATCGCGTTGGACGGGCTGGGCTACGGCGACGACGGGACCCTCTGGGGTGGGGAGTTCCTGCTCGCCGACTACCGCGGCTACGAGCGCGTCGGGCATCTCCTGCCGGCGCCGATGCCCGGCGGTACGCGCGCCATCCTCGAGCCCTGGCGCAGTGCCTACGCCCGGATCCTTACCCACTTCGGCTGGGCGGCCTTCGCCGCCCGCTGGCCGGCCCTGGAGTCGACCGCCTGGTTGAGCGCCCAGCCGCGTGAGGTGCTGGACGTCATGTTGGCACGGCGCCTCAACTCGCCGCTGAGCAGTTCCTGTGGCCGGCTGTTCGATGCCGTCGCGGCGGTGCTGGGCCAGTGCCGCAGCGGCGTGAGCTACGAGGGACAGGCGGCCATCGAGCTGGAGTCCATGGCGCTGCAGGCGCCGCCCGACGGTGGGGCTTATCCGCTGACGACGGTGGGCGCCGACCCAGTGCAGTTGGACCCTGGCGCCTTGTTGGCGGCCCTGTTCGATGACCTGGCCGCAGGCA
>JBFZDU010000400.1:0-3525 GCA_041307205.1 Gammaproteobacteria bacterium
GTTTCAACGTCATCCTGATCGAGGACGGCTGCGCCGCCGGGACCGAAGAGCTGCACTACCGGGAACTGGAGATCCTCAACATGATCTATTGCCACGTGATGTCGAGCGCCGAGCTCATGCAGATCATGGGGCTGGATTGATCACCGGGGGCCGCCCCGACAGACGGATCGCGGGCCATGACCCGGTAGGAGGGCCGCCCCCGGCCCGATAGCCGGCCCGGAACGCCGCGCCTGCCCCGGCGTACGCACCGGACTCGATTGACGACGCCACCCGAAGAAACCGATGACCGAACCCCAGACCGCCCAGAGCATCGCCGCAGCCGCGGCCCCACCGTCCGGACTCGGGCGGCGCATCGGCCGCTGGTTCGATCGCAACATCCTGGAACTGGGTCGCGAGATGCGGCTGTCGTTCCTGCCGCCGCTGCTGGTCTATGCCGCAGCCGGCATCTCGGGCCTGACCGGCATCGTCGGCACCTTCTTCGTCAAGGACTACCTCGACCTGTCGGCGGAGTTCCTCGCCAGCCTCGCCTTCTGGGCCGGCATCCCCTGGGCGCTGAAGATGCCGCTGGGGCACCTGGTCGACCTGATCTGGCGCTACAAGGCGGGCCTGGTGTTCGTCGGCGCCGGCATGATCGCCGCCAGCCTGTTCATCATGCTCGGGCTGCTGGCCGACCCGGCGGGCATGGGGGCGATCATGCCGGTGGCGGCCTGGTTCGTGTTGAGCGCCCTGCTGGCGCCGGTCGGTTACGTGGTCCAGGACGTGGTCGCCGACGCCATGACGGTGGAGGCGGTGCCCCGGGTGGGCCCCCAGGGCCAGCCCATAGATGCCGCCACGCGGCGGCTGATGCACACCACGATGCAGACCCTCGGCCGGGTCGCCATCATCGGCGGCGGCGTGTTCGTGGCCCTGCTCAACGTGCTGCTGTTCGACGGCGTCGCCGACATGCCCGAGGCGGAAAAGCTGACCACCTACATCCGTATCTACGAGCTGGCGCTGGCGATCCCGGTGATCTCGGTGCTCGGCGTGCTGCTCGGCGGCTGGAGCCTGCGCCGGCGGCTGCGGCGGCTGCGCGCCGCCGGGCACGGCGCCGAGGCGGCGCGCGAGCTGGCCTTCGGTAAACAGGAAGCCACCGCGCCCAACTGGTGGATCCTCGGCGGCAGCCTGGTGTTCGTCGCCTTCACCATCGGCATGGGCCTGAGCGAGCTCGCGTACAACAAGGAAATCATCTTCGTCGGCTCGATGGCGATCGTGCTGTTCCTGATGCAGCGCCTGGTGCGGGTGCTGGACCCGGACGCCCGCCGCATCCTGGTCGGCACCGCGGTGATCATCTTCGTCTACCGGGCTATGCCCACCCCCGGCGCCGGCCAGACCTGGTGGATGATCGACCGGCTCGGCTTCGACCAGCAGTTCCTGGCCGTGCTGTCGCTGATCGGCAGCGCCCTGACCCTGTTCGGCATGTTCCTGTTCCGCCGCTTCATGGCCGAACGCTCGATCGCCTACGTGATCGTGTTCCTGACCCTGGCCGGGACCCTGCTCTACCTGCCGGTCGTCGGCATGTACTACGGGCTGCACGAGTGGACCGCGGCGCTCACCGGCGGGGTGGTGGACGCGCGCTTCATCGCCGTGGTCGACACCGCGCTGGAATCGCCGCTAGGCCAGATCGCCATGATCCCCATGCTGGCCTGGATCGCCAACTCGGCGCCGGCCAATCTCAAGGCCACCTTCTTCGCGGTGATGGCCTCCTTCACCAACCTGGCCCTGTCGGCCAGCCAGCTCGGCACCAAGTACCTGAACCAGATCTACACCGTGACCCGCGAGGTGCAGGACCGCGCCAGCGGCGCCATCGCCGTTCCGGCCGACTACAGCGAACTCGGCTGGCTGATGCTCACCGCCATGGCCCTGGGGCTGCTGCTGCCGCTCGGGGCCGTGCTGCTGGTGCGGGCCACGCGACTGCGCAGCGCCTGAGGTGACGCGGTCAATTTCGTGTCAATGCGCAATCGCAAGCCGGCCCACTCGACGTAACGCTTGCCCTGGATGATCCCGGCAGCCCGTTCCCGCCAACGCTCCGGGGAACTGCGGCCAACGCCCTGATCCGACCAAAAAACCAGGTGATTCCGTGGGTTGGCATTAAGACCGGCGTGCGGGACTGTCAGCTATTTTTACAGTCGCGTTCGACCCGAACCCGGTGATCGCGGCAGCAAATTCGTCGCACCGTGGGACTTTCCCCCACACCGACAACCCCCGCGTGGCGGGTCCCGCTCGCCCCCCACCCCGCCCAAGGGGAGTAAACGCCCGAAAACCCAGGCGTTTCCGCTACTCCCCGGGCCAGAGTGCCGAATCGGCCCTACCCCGCGAATGCGAAAAATTCCCATAACTGCCTTGGACTCTCGGGGGAATTGGCCGTCGGCTCAGGACCTTACTGTACTAAAGTCCATGTTCACGAAATTTACATGTCCCGTTCTGGCCAGCTTGGCGCGACCCCGATGCACCGCCCGCGACGGCTGCCGAAAACGCTCCCCGTCTTTTAAATAAAACCTTTTCCAACAATCGATTAGCTACGTTACCGGGCGGCCTGGGACTCCGGCCAGCCACCGCGCCGCGGTTTTCGGCACGCCGCTTGCTTTAACAACGGCAAGGTCTCCACCAAGCGGCCCGACAACAGGGCCTGCAAGGGATGCAAAGAGAGAGAGACCGGAAGTAAAGCAGGGGAAGACGCTGCACGCCCAGCCAGCGAGATTCGCAAGCCCTGGCGAGGTCGACAGATATGACAGCCTGGCCGCGCGGGATCGCCGGACCAGGCGGAACTTGCCAGGGCTTGCCAGAGCACCGATCGACACCAGCCAGACCACGAAAAATTTGGAAGATTCTAGGGAGATAAAAAAGTGAAACTCACCAACACCACTCATCAAGACTGCAAACGCACCCCGCGCGCCCTCGGCGTGGCCGCCGCCCTGGCCCTGAGCCTGGGTCTGGCCGGCAGCGCCCAGGCATTGCCGGAACTGCTGTTCGACGCCGTGGAATTTGGCCGCGTCGAGGTCACGTCCGGCACTGTCACACTGGATCAGCAGGCCACCGTATCCTTCAACGGGGGCCCGACGCAGGTCCTCGACAACGTATTGGGTGCGCAACTATTCGATCTTGTGGCCGGCAATTCCATGACCGTCGTCACCACCTCGACCGGCACGGCCAGTGAGGGCGGGGTCATCGCCACCGCCTTGCTCCAGGCCGACGCGAACCTCGTCATGGTCGCCGACGCGGTCCAGGCCTTCGAGATCGTGGTGTCGTACGACTGGTCGACGATAGCCAGCGCCAGCGTGACAGACCCGCTGGACTTCGCCGGCGCCAGCGCGTCCGTGCTGGGTTTCACCGATCCCGGCCCCCTGGATCCCGTGATCGACGGTTTTTCCATCGTGGATACCGACGTTGATGGCAGCCCCGCGCTGGACAGCCAGTCCGGCTCCGGCCTGCTGACCTTCCTGCTGCTGCCCGGGACGGGGTTGACTGACATCCTGCAGTTCAACCAGA
>JBFZDU010000401.1:0-6638 GCA_041307205.1 Gammaproteobacteria bacterium
CGCGGATATGGTGTTCATAACCGCCGGCATGGGCGGCGGCACGGGTACCGGGGCGGCGCCGGTGGTCGCCGCGGTCGCCAAGGAGATGGGTATACTCACGGTGGCGGTGGTGACCAAGCCGTTCCCGTTTGAGGGCGCCAAGCGCCGCAAAGTGGCCGAGATGGGAATCGCGCAGTTGTCCGAATCGGTCGATTCCCTGATCACCATCCCCAATGAAAAACTGCTGTCGGTGCTGGGCAAGGGCACCTCGCTGTTGGAGGCCTTCAAGGCGGCCAACGACGTGCTGTTGAATGCCGTGCAGGGGATCGCGGAGCTGATCACCAAACCTGGCCTGATCAACGTCGACTTCGCCGACGTGCGCACGGTCATGGCCGAAATGGGCGTAGCCATGATGGGGTCCGGCAAGGCCTCCGGGGAAAACCGGGCCCGCGATGCGGCCGAGGCCGCGATTCGCAGTCCCCTGCTCGAAGACGTGAATCTCGCCGGGGCCAAGGGCATTCTGGTCAACATCACGGCCGGTCTGGACATGTCGATCGGCGAGTTCGACGAGGTCGGCAACACGGTGAAGGAGGTCGCCTGTGACGACGCCACCGTGGTGGTCGGGACCGTCATCGACCCGGAGATGCACGACGAGCTGCGGGTGACCGTGGTGGCGACCGGCTTGGGTCGGGATGCGAAGAAGGTGGTCGTGACGCCGCCCGAACGTGAACTCCCGCCGGTGCGACTGGTCAACAGCGAGGCCGCTGAACCCGCCGCCGAAGACTACGGCCGGCTCGATGTGCCGACGGCGATCCGGCAAAATGCCCAACGCAAGCGGGCCAGTGCCTATGTGGAGGCGGCCGAAGGAAAAAATATCGATTATCTGGATATTCCGGCGTTCCTGCGGCGACAAGCGGATTGACGATAGTGCGACAGTTGTATTGCAATTACGTTGATAATGCGCCTATATTGGGGAAAACCCTAGGTGCGATTCGGGGAAGCGCCAATGTCATCCGAATCAGCGGATAAAGCTCCGTCGCGTTGTTGAAAGGCGGTCGTATCGAACCAACGGGCAGGCCTGGGGCCGGCCCAAACGAGAGATGCACGACATCATGATCAGGCAACGCACGCTGAAAAACGTGATCCGTGCCACGGGCGTAGGTCTGCACACGGGTGAGAAGGTGTACTTGACGCTGCGGCCTGCAGCGCCGGACACGGGTGTCGTGTTCCGGCGCGTGGACCTGGAGCCGCCCGTGGACATTCCTGCCAAAGCCGAGTACGTCGGTGATACGCAGTTGTCGACCACCCTGATCAAGGACGGGGCGCGCATTTCCACGGTCGAGCACCTGCTGTCGGCCTTTGCCGGGCTGGGCATAGACAATGCCTACGTGGAGGTCAGCGCGCCCGAGGTGCCGATCATGGACGGCAGTGCCGGGCCGTTCGTGTTCCTGATCCAGTCGGCGGGTGTCGAAGAACAGAATGCGGCGAAACGCTTCATCCGGATTCGCCAGGCCGTGGAGGTCCGGGACGGCGACAAGCTGGCCCGGTTCGAGCCATTCGACGGTTTCAAGGTGAGCTTCGGCATCGATTTCGATCACCCGATGTTCCAGGAAGAGGCCAAGCGCGCGACCATCGACTTCTCCTCCACCTCCTTCGTGCGCGAGGTCAGTCGGGCCCGCACTTTCGGTTTCCTGCGCGACATCGAGATGCTGCGTGAGCGCAATCTGGCGCTCGGCGGCAGCATGGATAACGCGATCGTCGTGGATGATTACCGCGTGCTGAACGAAGACGGACTGCGCTACGAAGACGAGTTCGTGAAACACAAGATCCTGGATGCCATCGGCGACCTGTATCTGCTGGGACACAGCCTGATCGGAAGTTTCAGCGGCTACAAGTCCGGCCACGACCTGAACAACCGGCTGCTTAAGACCTTGATTTCCCGCCCCGAGACCTGGGAAGAGGTGACCTTCAAGGCGGGCGATCGGGTGCCGATTTCCTATATGCAGCCGGTACAGGTCGCCTGATCCGGCTAGCGGCCGGCGAGTCGAAGCAGCGCCGCCCGCAGTTCCGGGTCGGTGATGTTTTGCGCCGTTGCGGCGATCGTTGCGGCGGCGCTGGCTGATAGGCCTGCAACCCGGGTGGACGGTGACGCACTGCGCGAGTCGGGCAAGTGGATTCTCACCCGTGCGCGTTTGGGTTTGGGCCTGAAGTCGGACACGGCCGCCAACAGGTCTGGCGCATAGAAGCGCAGCCGGGTGGACCAGGCGGAAGAATCACAATACAGTGCCAAATCGTCGCCGCTGCACCGGGCCGCGACCAGGCGCGAGCGGATGGCTTCAGGCAATGCTGCCCGGAGCCGGTCCAACAAGACGTTTTGCTGATCCAGCTCAAGTTGGAGGCGTTTCAAGGGTCCATCGCGGCGCAAAAAGGTTCCGATGCGCCGGGGCGTGTGAGAGATTTGCGACACTTTTTTGCTTCGACGGCCAAGCTTGGTCTGCGGGGCTGCCAATCAACAGGAAACGAGACAACGATGAAGATCATCCTCTTGTCGAAGTTCTGTGGCAAGAAAGGCAGTATCGACCTGTGTGCCCCGCGGGCCACGATCTGGACGATTCTGTTCGCACTGCTGCTGGGCACTGGCATGTTCTGGGTCGGCCATGAGGTTGGCGGGGTGGCAATGGCCGACCCAACGGACGAGATCCGGCAACTGCTTGCGGAAGAACGCCAGGAACTTGAATCAGCGCGGGACGAGGCGAGCGCGCACGTCGATGCCTTGGCGTTGCGCATCGCGACCCTGCAGGCCCACCTGATGCGGCTCGATGCGCTGGGGGAGCGGCTGGTGCAGGTCGGGCAACTGGATGCCGACGAGTTCAATTTTGCGGACGCGCCGCCGGTCGGCGGCGAGAGCGACGCCGACGGCCAGCCACAGGCCGTGGAAGACTTGGCCGGCGATATGGCGCGGCTCACGCAGCTGCTCGAAGACCGCGAACGCAAGTTGCTGCTGCTCGAAGATTTCCTGATGAGCCGGGAGTTGCGTAAAGAGGTCGTGCCGTCGGGGCGCCCGGTGCTCAAAGGCTGGATATCGTCCGGCTATGGTCGGCGCACGGATCCTTTCAGCGGCAAGAAATCAGCGCACCACGGCGTGGACTTCGCGGGCAAGCGCGGCACCGCAGTGGTCGCCGTGGCCGGCGGGGTGGTCGTGAAGTCGGAGAAGTCTTCTGGCTACGGCAACCTGGTCGAGGTGCGCCATGTCGATGGCTACACGACCCGGTATGCGCACAACCAAAAAAATCTGGTGCAGCCCGGCGATGTCGTGGCCAAGGGGCAGACGATAGCGCTGCTCGGTTCCTCCGGCCGGTCGAGCGGCCCGCACGTGCACTTCGAAGTGCGTAAAGACGGGCAGTCCGTCGATCCACGCAAATTCATCCAGGTCGACTGAAGTCGCCCCGCGGCCGCGGTCGGCCTGCAGTTGCCCTTGCCTTTGCGGTATCATCCGCACCCTTCAGGGGTGCGCTGCACCTAGCCACCCCGCCTTTGCCAGTGCGCAGACAGCAGGACAGGATGCCGGCTGTTCGCCGGTGCGGCTCGGCATGCGGCTCGCCGCAGTGTCGGCTCAGGCTTGTTTCAAACCCAGGCGCGGATTCCATGTTCAACAAGATCGTCAGAAAGATATTCGGTAGCCGCAACGACCGCTTGGTCAAGCGCATGTTCAAGGCCGTCGACCAGATCAATGCGCTGGAAGAGGCCATGCAGGCGCTGTCCGACGCGGCCCTGTGTGCCAAGACCGGCGAATTCCGGCAGCGACTCGGTCAGGGCGAGGACCTCGATCAGTTGTTGCCCGAGGCCTTCGCCGTGGTGCGCGAGGCCGGGCGTCGGGTGCTCGGGATGCGGCACTTCGACGTCCAGTTGATCGGCGGCATGGTGTTGCACCAGGGCAAGATCGCGGAAATGCGCACCGGCGAGGGCAAGACCCTGGTGGCCACCCTGGCGGTGTACCTCAATGCACTGCCGGGGCTGGGCGTGCACGTGGTGACCGTCAACGACTATCTGGCCCGGCGCGACGCGGAGTGGATGGGGCGCGTATATGCGTTTCTCGGCCTGAGTGTCGGGGTGATCAATTCATCCGGCGGCATGGGGCCCGACAGCGCCTCCTACGCCTTTGACGGAAGTTACGCCGGCGACACCGGCGGGTTTCGGCACCTGCGGCCGGCGACGCGTAAGCAGGCCTACGACTGCGACATCACCTACGGCACCAACAACGAATTCGGTTTCGATTATCTGCGCGACAACATGGCCTTCGAGGCGGGACAGCGCGCGCAGCGGCGCAATTTCGCGGTGGTCGATGAAGTCGACTCGATCCTCATCGACGAGGCCCGCACCCCGCTGATCATCTCCGGCCCGGCCGAGGACAGTTCCGATCTGTACCGCCAGGTCAACCAGATCCCGCCGCGCCTCAGCCGCCAGGCGCCGATGGTCAACGAGGAGGGTCGCGACGACTTCGGGCCGGGTGACTATTCGGTCGACGAAAAGGCCCGCCAGGTCTACCTGAGCGACCAGGGCCACGAGCATGTCGAGCAGATGCTGACCGAAATGGGGCTGCTCGACCCGACCACCAGCCTCTATGACACCGCCAATATCGCGCTCATGCACCACGTGATGGCCGCACTGCGCGCCCATGTGCTGTTCCAGCGCAACGTGGAATACATCGTGCGCGACGGCCAGATCGTGATCGTCGATGAGTTCACCGGTCGCACCATGCCCGGGCGGCGCTGGTCCGATGGCCTCCACCAGGCGGTGGAGGCGAAAGAGGGCGTGCCCATCCAGCAGGAAAACCAGACCCTCGCGTCGATCACATTTCAGAACTACTTCCGCCTGTACACCAAGCTCGCCGGCATGACCGGTACGGCCGATACCGAGGCCTTCGAATTCCAGCAGATCTACGGGCTGGAAGTGGTGGTCATACCGACCAATCAGCCGATGATCCGCAATGACCAGTCGGACTTGGTGTACCTGACGCAACCAGAAAAATTCGCCGCCATCATCGAGGACATCAAGGACTGCGTGCAGCGTGGTCAACCGGTGTTGGTGGGCACCGCTTCCATCGAGGTTTCTGAAGTGGTCGCCGGCATGCTGGACAAGGCCGGCATCGCGCACGCGGTGCTCAATGCCAAGCAGCACGAGCGCGAAGCCCAGATCGTGGCCGATGCCGGTCGTCCCGGCGCGGTGACCATTGCCACCAACATGGCGGGCCGCGGCACCGACATCGTGCTCGGGGGCAACCTGGAGAAGGAGATCGAGGCGCTGGGCGATGCCGCGAACGAGGCTGAGATTGCCGCGGCCCGCAGCGCCTGGAGCGAGCGTCACCAGGTCGTGATCGCGGCCGGTGGTTTGCGCGTGGTCGGCACCGAGCGTCACGAGTCGCGGCGCATCGACAATCAGCTGCGCGGCCGCTCGGGGCGCCAGGGTGACCCCGGGTCGAGTCGCTTCTACCTGTCGCTGGAAGACAACCTGATGCGGATCTTCGCTTCGGATCGGGTCGGCAGCATGATGAAGAAGCTCGGCATGGAAGAGGGCGAGGCGATCGAGCACCCCTGGGTCAACAAGGCAATCGAGAATGCCCAGCGCAAGGTCGAAGGACGCAACTTCGACATCCGCAAGCAGTTGCTGGAGTTCGACGACGTCGCCAACGATCAGCGCAAAGTGGTTTATCAGCAACGCAATGAGCTGATGGACGCCGAAGATGTGTCGGAGACCATCCGCAACCTGCGCGCCGATGTCCTCACCGGGGTGATCAATGCGCACATCATGCCGAACAGCCTCGAAGAGCAGTGGGATGTGGCCGGCCTGGAAGAGGCCCTGACCCGCGAGTTCGGCATCGCCCTGCCGGTACAGCAGTGGCTGGACAGCGACGATGCCCTGCACGAGGAGAGCCTGCGCGCCAAGATCGGTGCCGCGCTGGACGCCGCCTATGCCGAGAAGGAGGCGCAGATCGGGTCGGAGCAGATGCGTTACCTGGAAAAGGCGATCATGCTGCAGACCCTGGATACGCATTGGAAGGAGCATCTCGCGGCCATGGACTATCTGCGCCAGGGTATCCACCTGCGCGGTTATGCCCAGAAGAACCCCAAGCAGGAATACAAGCGCGAGGCCTTCGACATGTTTGGCCGCATGCTGGACGCCATCAAGCACGAGGTCACGACCATCCTGTGCCGGATCCAGGTCCAGGCGCCGCCGCCGGTAGAACTCGGTGGCGAACCCGAGTTGTCCGCCTTCCAGTTCCGGCACGAAGAGTTTCAGGGGTTCGGCGCCGGCGCCGAGTCGGATGAACTGGCTGCCGAGCCGGGCGGACCGGGGGCGGAAGCGGAGAAAAAGCCGTTCGTCCGTCCTGACCGCAAGGTCGGTCGCAACGAACCCTGTCCCTGTGGCTCGGGCAAGAAGTACAAGCAGTGTCATGGCCGGTTGCAGTAAGAGAGGGCCGAGGGCCTAGGGCCGAGGGCCTAGGGTCGAGGACCGAGGGGTTTTGTGCGGCTGGCGCCGCGACTGTTTTGGGTCTGGGCTTGACCGGATTTGCGGGGCTGCGGCACTGTTGTCGAACCTCGAACCTCGAACCTCGAACCTCGAACCTCGAACCTCGAACCTCGAACCTCGAACCTCGAACC
>JBFZDU010000402.1:0-9580 GCA_041307205.1 Gammaproteobacteria bacterium
CAATCCACGTATATCAGCATGATCCACCGTCGCAGTCTGCTGGAGAGGTCCTGAGCCAAGGTGCTTGAATGAAAACTGGTTTTCAATCAACCGTTGACAGGTCAAAACATATCAGCCCGCAGCCTGGCGCCGTTCCGATCCCTGTTTTTTCGCGGTGAACTGACCGTCCCGCCTCTGCCGAACCCGGGACAGTATTGCCTCGGAGCAATACAGCCACGATGCCCTGGGGCGACATAACGACCGCCCAAGAAGCGAAGCCGCCGAAGTCCGCGTCACTGCCAATGGCCCGATCTATGTGATCCGGGCGCAGCGACCCTGTATCCAGCATCCCCGGGGTCACCCCCGCTGGCCAGAACCGGTTCCACTGCGACCGTCGCTGAACCCGATCCTGCCGGGCAAACAGGGAATCGCCGCGCCGCACTCGCTATCGGCGTGGACGCCAGCGGCGACCGGCCGCTCGCGCCCCGGTCAGTTCCACGCCAGGGCCGCGCGGCGCTGCCAATAGGCACCCGGCGCCTCGGCCAAGCCGGCCAGGGCATCCGCCGCGGCGGCGTCATACGCGACCGCCAGGGCGGCCAGGTTCGACGCCAGCTGCGCCGCGGTCGACGCACCGAGCAACACAACGTCGGCCCAGGGTTGCGCCAGGACCGCTGCCAGGGCCAGGGCATCCGCGGTCGTACCGCGGGCGGCGGCCAGGTCCCGCAGTGGCGCCAGCTCGGGCGCAGGGTCGCGCGCCGTGAGCCGGCCGTTGGCGAGCGCCTCTTTCACGATCACCCCGATGCCGCGCCGGCGGGCGGCGGCCAGGGCCGGGCCGGCGGAAGGTTCGAGCAGGTTCCAGGTGGCCTGCACGGTATCGAACAGGCGGCGACCGTCGACCTGCACGGTCAGGGCGCGTTCCAGGATCTCGGCCTGGCCCGTACCGGACAGGCTCAGGCCGATCCGCACCCCGGACTCCTTCAGTTCGGCGAGCCGCCCCAACACCGCCGCGTTCTCCAGCACCCCGCTCTCCAGGGTGGCGGAATGGACCTGATACAGGTCGAGCCGCTCGCCCAGCAGCCGCCAGCTCAGCCGCCACTGTTCGTCCAGCCGCTCGCGGCTGTGTTCCTTGATCTCGTGGGCCGCCGCTTCGACCTGCCAGTCGGCGGTATAGGTGTAGCCCCATTTCGAGGCCACCACGGGGCGGCCGCCGTGCCGGTCCAGCCACAGCGCCAGGAACTCCTCGGCGCGGCCGTACGAGCGCGCCGCATCGAAGTAACGGATGCCGGCGGCCCAGGCGGCATCCAGCACCAGGTAACAGTTGCGGCGCAACGCAGCGACCGACTTGTCCGCTCCCAGGTCGGCGGCGTGACCCAGGTTGATGTAAGCCGGCCGCCCCAGCGCGGCCAGGCCCAGCCCGAGCCGGGTCACGGTCAGGCCGGTGCTACCCAGTTGCCGCGTCGGCACGAGCATGGCTCTTCAACTCCCGCAGTTTGCGAAACAGCGTGCGTTCACTGATGCCCAGGCGGCGCGCCAGGTCGCCCCGGTCACCCGTCCAGGTGACGGCGGCCTGGGCCAGGTAGCGGCGCTCCAGTTCAGCCAGCGGCACGATTTCGTCCGGCACGCAGGTCCCCGGCCGCGGCGACCGACCGGCCCCCAGGGCCGGCAGGTGTTCAGGCCCGATCAGGTCGCCGTCGGCGAGCAGGCAGGCGCGCTCCAGCAGGTTGCGCAGTTCGCGCACATTGCCCGGAAAGGCATAAGCGGCGAGTCGCCCGAGGGCCGCCGCGGACAGGTGCTTGCCGCCACCGCCAGGGATGCGCTTGAGCAGGGTACCGGCCAGCAGGGGCAGGTCTTCCAGGCGCTCGCGCAAGGGCGGCAGTTCGATCGGGAACACCGCAATGCGGTAATACAGGTCGGCCCGAAAGGCGCCGGCCGCGACCATCGCCGGCAGGTCGCGGTGGGTGGCGCAGACCAGCCGGAAGTCGGCCTGCTGCGGTTCGTTGCCACCGACCCGGCGATAGCTGCCAGTCTCGAGCAGGCGCAGTAGCTTGACCTGCAGGTTGAGCGGAATGTCGCCGATCTCGTCCAGAAACAGGGTCCCGCCGCGCGCCGCGCTCACCAGGCCCTCCCGCCGCGCCAGGGCGCCGGTGAAGGCCCCCTTTTCGTGCCCGAACAGCTCGCTCTCGAACAGGCTTTCGGTAAGTCCGGAGCACTCGACCGGGACCAAGGCCCCGTCGCGCCGGGCACTGCCGTCGTGGATGGCCCGTGCCACCAGTTCCTTGCCGGTCCCGGACTCGCCCAGCAACAGCGCGGCGGTCTCGCTCGGCGCCACCCGCTGGATCAGCGCCAGCATCGCATTGAAGGCCGACGAACGACCCACCATGCCCGCCGCGTGCGGCGACACACTGGCGCCACGGGTCGGCCGCAGCAACTCGACGAAATACTGCAGGGCGCCGGCACCGTCGTAGATCGGCCGTACCTCGACGTCGACATGCTGGTCGCCCAGCGGCGTGTGATGCACGTGCAACACCCGGCGCGGCTCCGCCGCCCAACGCGCGGCGCGGATCGGGCAACTCTCACCCGCCTCGTCGCAAGGCCGGTCGGCGCCGTGCGACACCGCGTGACAGGCGCGCCCCAGGACCTCGCCGCCCCGCCCATACAGGCTGCGGTAGGCCTGGTTGGCGGCCAGGATGCGGTAGTCCGGCGCGAGCAGCACCGCCGGAACCGTGAAGCCGTCCAACAGGGCCGCAAAGGCTTCCGGGGCGGCGCTCACCGCGGCCGCAGGCCCGCTCCAGCCATTTTTGTCATCCGCTGTCATTGATGCTGCCATTTCTGACAGAAAAGAGTATCACCGCGCGCCCGCCAGCGTCCAAGCCAGGCGCTTACTTGTTGTTGCACCGCCCTATTACGAACCAGAAGGCTGAACCAAGACACTGGCATGCGCCATGCATATCGAAGGTAAAAGGGCCGTCAAGACGCGACCGTTGCGCGCCAGGAGTAAAGGGCCCAGGGTCGGGAAGGCACCGACCCGAACCGCCGGGCTGGCCCGGCAAGCAAGGATTCGGATTTCCGGTCCACGGCTGAGCAGCCGGCCGCGGAGCGGAAGTAGGGGGAGAAGTCACACCCCACCCTGCAGTTGTCTCCTCCTAGTGCTTCACCGCCCGCCCGGGCGGTTTTTTTTGATCGGCCGGCCCCACAGCCCCAAGCGCCGGTGATTCGCGTCAGCCCCCGGTCACCGGCGGGAAAATGCCGATCTCGTCGCCGTCGGCGATCCGGGCCTCGGGCCCGGCCATCTCCTGGTTGCGCGCCACCAGCAGGGTCTCCCCCACACCCAGCGCCTCGGCCCAGACGCCACCCCGCGCGCGCAGTTCAGCGAACAAGCCGGCGACGTCTACCACGCCCGCCGGCAGTTCAAGCTCTTCGGCCTCGCGCCCCAGTCGCTCGCGCAGGCTGGCGAAATACAGCACCTGGATCATCCGATCAGCTCCGCAAAAGACAGGTATTCGAGCGTATCACCGGCCTTGACCTGGCGCCCCTCGGGAAGGATCACCAGGCCATCGGCCCAGGTTACCGAACTGAGCACGCCCGAGGACCGGCTGGGGTGGACCTGCGCCACCGCCCGGCCGGCGCTGTCGCGCTCAAGACGGGCGCGATGGAATTCGCGCCGTTGGTCCGGCCGTGGCCAGTCGAAGCCGGCCGTGACCTGCAGCGGCTGCGGCAGATAATCGGCCGCGCCCATGCGTTTGAGCAGAAACGGCCGCACGAACAGCAGGAAGGTGACGAACAGGGACACCGGGTTGCCCGGCGTGCCGAAAAACGGGGTGGCGCCGATGTGACCGAAGGCCACCGGTTTGCCGGGACGGATCGCGATCCGCCACAGGTCGAGCGCGCCGAGCCGTTCCACCGCGGGCTTGACGTGGTCTTCCTCGCCCACCGACACGCCGCCCGAAGCCAGCACCAGGTCCGCCTCGGCCGCACCCCGCTGCAGGGCCGCCAGGGTTGCGTCCAGCGAGTCCGCGACGATGCCCAGGTCCAGCACCTCGCAGCCCAGCGCGTGCAGCAGCGCACTGGCGGTGTAGAGGTTGGAGTTGTAGATACCCCCGGGCGGCAGCGGGACGACGGGCATCACCAACTCGTCGCCACTCGCGAACAGCGCCACCCGCAGCGGCCGCACGACCTGAAGTTCGGCCACCCCGACCGACGCCGCCAGGCCGACATGCTGCGGCCGCAGCCGGGTGCCGGCGGGGATGATGGCGGTTCCCGCGGTGATGTCCTCGCCGCGGCGCCGCACGTTGACGCCGGGCGTCACGCGGCCATCGACCAGCACCGTATCGCCCTGCGCCCGGCACTGCTCCTGCATCACCACGGCGTCGGCGCCGGCGGGCAGCGGCGCACCGGTGAAAATCCGCGCCGCGGTGCCCGGCAGTAGCGGTTGCGGCACCGCGCCGGCGGGCACGCGCTGGCTGACCGGCAAACGGGTACCCGGCGCCGGCAGGTCCGCGGCGCGCAGCGCATAGCCGTCCATGCCGCTGTTGTCCCACCCCGGCACGTCGATGCCACTGACCAGGGGCGCGGCCAACACCCGGCCCAGGGCGGCTCCCAGGGACACCCGCTCGGACGCGTTCACCCGGTCGGCATGGGCCAGCAGCCGCTGCAGCGCCTCCTCGTAGCTCAACAGCCGATCGGGTGTGGCGCTGCAACAGCTGTCGGCCATGCGGGGCTCAGCGCTCGGCGAAGCGCGGCATCAGCAGCGCGAAGTTGCACGGCTTGGTGCGGCGGTCCAGCTGCGGTTCGAGGATCTTCTGCCAGGCGGTGCGGCAGGCGCCGCTCGAACCCGGCAGGCAAAAGATCAGGGTGTTGTTGGCCATGCCGCCGATGCAGCGGGACTGGATGGTCGAGGCGCCGATCTCGGCGTACGACAGTTGCCTGAACAACTCCCCGAAACCCTCGATCTGCTTGTCCAGCAGCGGCGCGATGGCCTCGGGCGTGCTGTCGCGGCCGGTCACGCCGGTGCCGCCGGTGGACAGGATCACCTGTACCTGTGGGTCGGCGATCCAGCGCGAGAACTGCGCGCGCATCTGATACAGGTCATCGCGCACCAGCGCCGCGTCCGCCAGCTGGTGACCGGCCGCGACCACCGCTTCGCGCAGGTAGGCGCCGGACTTGTCGTCGGCCGCGCCGCGGCTGTCCGAGATGGTCAGCACCGCGATCTGCAGGGACTGGAACGCATCGTTCATCGGGATCACTCCAGGCGCATGCCGAACGCCTCTTCGAAGCGCCCGGCGAACTCGGCACGGGTGAAAGTATGGTTCTGGGTGCCCGGGTGTTCAATCTTGAGCGCCCCCATCAGCGCCGCGACCCGCCCGGTCAGTTCCCAGTCCAGCTGGTGCTGCAGGCCGTACAGCAGGCCGGCGCGGTAGGCATCACCGCAGCCGGTGGGATCGGCCAGGCGCGCCGCCGGGGCGACCGGAATGCCGTAGATCTTGTGCCGGGTGTAGATCGTCGAGCCCTCACCACCCCGGGTGACGATCACCGCCTCCACCTGGCGTGCCAGCTGCTCCATGGACTTGCCGGTCCGCTCCTCCATCAGCTTGGCCTCGTAATCGTTGAAGGCCAGCCAGGTGGCGATGTCCGCGAACCGGTTCAGGTTGTCACCGTCGAACAAGGGCATGCCCTGCCCCGGGTCGAAGATGAAGGGCACGCCCGCCGCGGCGAACTGTTCGGCGTGGTCGATCATGCCCTGGCGCCCGTCGGGCGAGACTATGCCCAGGGTGACCCCCGCGGCATCCGCGATGCGGTTGTCGTGGGAGCGGTTCATGGCCCCGGGGTGGAAGGCGGTGATCTGGTTGTCATCCTGGTCGGTGGTGATATACGCCTGGGCCGTGTAATGGCCCTCGATCACCCGCACATGCTCGCGCGCGATGCCCTGGCGGTCCATCCAGTCCGCATAGGGGCCGAAATCGGACCCTACTGTCGCCATCGGCCTGCCGTCACCCCCGAGCAGCTTGAGGTTGTACGCGATGTTCCCGGCACAGCCGCCGAACTCGCGGCGCAGGTCCGGGACCAGGAACGAAACGTTCAGGATGTGGACTTGCTCGGGCAGGATGTGGTTCTTGAACTGATCGTGGAACACCATGATGGTGTCGTAGGCCACTGAGCCGCAGATGAGGGCTGACATTGCGCTTGCCACCTGTCTTGTGGTTGGAAGTCGGCGGTATGCACCGCAAAGCGGCCGATGGTAACTTATGCCGGCCCCGCGTGGCCAAACCGGCCGGCGCGCCGTTGCCGGACACGGTTTACCGAACCCGCAGGAGGAGACCCATGCAACTGAAAACAGCGCTGAGTACGGCCCTCGCCCTGGCATTGTGCAGCGGCGCCGCGCTGGCGGCCGACCAGGCGACTTACGAACAGGCCCTGGCCGATGCCCAGGCGGCGCTGCAGGCCGCGGACGCGGTCGGCGGCGCCTGGCGTGACACTGCCCTGCTGCTCAAGGCCGCCGATGAGGCCGCCAGGGCCGGCGACTTTGGCAAGGCGGTGCAACTCGCCGAAGCGGCCGCTTTCCAGGGCCGGATGGGCGCACAGCAGGCGAACGAACAGGCCACCGCGGGCAATCCCGGCTATCTGCAATAACCGGGTTCGAGGCCCGTGGGGGTGGGGGGTGAATTCGCCCGCCCCGCGACCCGTTCTTTGACGTCAGATCCAGCGCGGCAGCAGCACCAGCAGCCACACCGTGGTCGCGAACACCAGGCTCAAGAACACGGCCGCCGAGGCGATGTCCTTGGCACGGCCCGACAGCTCATGGCGCTCCAGCCCAACCCGGTCCACGTTGGTTTCAACCGCCGAGTTGAGCAGCTCCACTATCGGGACGATCAGCCAACTGCCCACCAGCAGGGCACGCTCGACCCCGTTCGCGCCCAGCCACAGGGCGAGCGGCACGCACAGCAGCGAGGCGTAGACCTCCTGGCGAAACGCCTCCTCGTGCCGAAAACAGGCCCGGAAACCGGCCATCGAAAAGTGGAAGGCATTGGTGAGCCGCTTGAGCCCGCGGGCATTCTGGTAGGCCATGGTGATCGGTTGCGGCGGTCGATTAGCGGAAGATCCGCGCAGCTGCGCAGTATGTCCGTTCGCGCCCTAAGCCGCCTGCCCCGGCGCCCGCCAGCGCAGATCCAGTTCGCGCGCGGCCCGCACGTCGTCCAGGCGGCGTACCGGCAGGGTGTAGGGCGCACCCTTGACGGTATCGGGCTCGTTCTGGGCCTCGGCGCGGATTCGGGTCATGGCCTCAACGAATCCGTCCAGCGCCTCGATCGATTCGGTCTCGGTCGGCTCGATCAGTAGGCACTCGGGCACCAGCAGCGGAAAATAGGTGGTCGGGGCATGGAAGCCGTAGTCGAGCAGCCGTTTGGCGAAGTCCATGGCGCTGCAATCGAACTCCTTCGCTTCTTTTTTCAGCGTGATGATGAACTCGTGGGTCGCGCGCCGCTGCGCAAAGGCCGCGGTGAAACCCGCCGCCTGGAGGCGCTTCAGCAGGTAGTTGGCATTCAGGGTCGAGTACTCGGCGACCCGCCGCAGGCCCTCACGCCCGAGCATGCGGGCGTACACATAGGCCCGCAACAGCACGCCGGCATTGCCGGCGAAGGCCGACAGACGGCCGATCGACTGCGGCCGCTCGCGCTCGGTGAGCCAGTAGTAGGCCGCGCCGTCGTGGGCCACCAGCGGCACCGGCAGGAAGGGTTCGAGGCGCGCGCTCACCCCCACCGGACCAGCCCCAGGGCCGCCGCCGCCGTGCGGCGTAGAGAAAGTCTTGTGCAGGTTCATGTGGATCACGTCGAAGCCCATGTCGCCCGGACGCACCTTGCCGAGGATGGCGTTGAGATTGGCGCCGTCGTAATACAGCAGACCGCCGGCGGCATGCACCCGGTCCGCGATCTCCTTGATGCGGCGTTCGAACACGCCCAGCGTCGAGGGGTTGGTCAGCATGATGCCGGCGGTTTGCGGTCCCAGGGCCTGCTGCAAGGCATCGAGGTCCACGTCGCCGGCGGCGTCGGTGGGGATCTCGCGCACCGTGTAACCGCACATCACCGCAGTCGCCGGGTTGGTGCCGTGGGCGGCATCCGGCACCAGGATCTCGGTGCGGGCGGTATTGCCGCGGGCCGCGTGGTAGGCACGGATCATCGCGACGCCGGCAAACTCGCCCTGGGCGCCGGCGGCCGGCGTCAGTGACACGGCCGTCATGCCGGTCACGACCTTGAGTATTTCCTGCAACTCGAACATGCAGGCCAGAAAGCCCTGGCTGTGCGTATCCGGGGCGTGCGGGTGGCGCGCCAGGCAGCCCGGCAGCATGGCCAGGCTGTTGCAGGCACGCGGGTTGTACTTCATGGTGCAGGAACCCAGCGGGTAGAACTGGGTATCGATGCTGAAATTCTGCTGTGACAGCCGGGTGTAGTGGCGCACGGCCTGCAGCTCCGACACCTCGGGCAGGCGCGGTGCCTGCTTGCGCCGGAATGCCTCTGGTATGCCGGCCAGCTGCGGCCGCTCCTTCGGCGCCTGCGCGGTGGCGCGGCGGCCCGCCTGGGACTGTTCCTGGATCAGCATCGGTGTTCGCTCTTCAGTTCGCCGGCCCGCGCCGCGACCGCGGGACGGACCCGCGCGCCGCCGCCACGGAGCACGCTCAGCCCAGCGCCGCGATGGCCGCGTCGTAGTCCGGTTCCTGGCCGATCTCCGGTACCAGCTCGCGGTATACCACCTGGTTGCTTTCGTTCAGTACCACCACGCCACGGCCGGTGATGCCGGCGAGCGGGCCGTCGGTGATCAGGATGCCGTAGTCCTTGCCGAAATTGCGCGAGCGCATCATCGACAGCGTGACCACGTTGTCCAGGCCCTCGGCACCACAGAAACGGCCCTGGGCGAAGGGCAGGTCGGCCGACACGATCAGCACCGCCACGTCGCCGCGGCCGCCCAGGCGCTCATTGAACACCTTGGTGGAAAGCGCGCACACGCCGGTATCCAGACTGGGCACGATGCTGATCAGCTTCTTCTTGCCGGCGAAGTTCGCTAGCGACACGTCGTTGAGGTCCTTGTCCACCAGCCTGAAGTCGGGCGCGGCAGCGTCGACCGCGGGCAGGTCGCCGTTGGTATTGATCGGGTTGCCGTGCAGGGTAATCTGGGCCATGTCTCTCTCCTTCGCTGTTCAGGTGTTGAATTTGGGTTCCACGGGGCATTTTGCCTGGGTGCGCGTGGCGATAACCCGCGTCAGTTTCTGGGCATATTGGTCCATTTCCGCGGCGGTGCGCAGTTCGGTGGCGCACACCAGCAGCGCATTACCCAGTTCCGGGTAGTCCGTGGCCAGATCGTAACCGCCGAGGACATTGTGCGCCGCCAGCGACCGCAGCAGGTCCGCGGCCGGCGCCGGCAGGCGCAGGACGCACTCGTGGAACCGCGGCCGGTCGAACAGCGGGGCCACCCCGCCGATCGCACCCAGGCGTTCGACCAGCGCCGCGGTATTGGCGTGACAGGCAGCCGCCACCCGCGCCAAACCCTCCGCTCCCAGCAGGGCCATGTGGATCGTGGCCGCGGTGACCACCAAGCCCTGGTTGGTGCAGATGTT
>JBFZDU010000403.1:0-2595 GCA_041307205.1 Gammaproteobacteria bacterium
TGCCGTCCATCTGGTACATGAACAGCTGCCCGGTGCTGCTGTGGCGCAACAGAATGTCGGCCATGCCGTCGCCATTGAAATCGCCAATGCCGGCGATGCCCCAGATCGGGTTGAGCGCGCCGATGTTCAGTCCGGTGCGGACATTGCCGTCCATCTGGTACATGAACAGCTGCCCGGTGGTGCTGTGGCGCAACAGGACGTCGGCCTTGCCATCGCCGTTGAAGTCGCCGATGCCGGCGACGCCCCAGATCGGGTTGAGCGCGCCGATACTCAGTCCGGTGCGGGCATTGCCGTCCATCTGGTACATGTAGAGAAAGCCCGTGCCGCTGTTGCGCAAGAGGATGTCGGCCTTGCGGTCCCCGTTGAAGTCGCCGATGCCGGCGACGCCCCAGATCGGATCGAGCGCGCCGATACTCAGTCCGGTGCGGACATTGCCGTCCATCTGGTACATGGAGAGAAAGCCCGTGCCGCTGTTGCGCAGCAGGATGTCGGCCTTGCCGTCGCCGTTGAAGTCGCGCGGGGTGGTCACGCCGAGATCGAACCAGGCATTGACCACGGCGTCGGTCGCGACGCCGTCGTACTTCGTCGCCAGGCCCATATCCAGGTAGACCAGCGCGGGGTTGACCGGGTCGTCCGCGCCATTGCTGCCGAACAGCAGGGTGTTGCCGTCGGCACTGAGGTAGGCCGTCGTTTGCCGGACAGCCGCGCCGACAGCCATGGTCAGGTTCAGTGTGCCGTTGATGCTATCGGTCGCATAAGCGCAGGACGTCGCGGTCGTCGCTGCCTGGGTGTCCGCAAATGTCAGGTCGCGGTGATTGCTACTGTTGGTCAGCAGGGACGACCGCTTGTCGAACACCTTCGCGGTGCAGCCGCCGGCACCATCGAAGGTCAAGGCGAATTTGCTGGCGTACGGCGTCACCGGTTGCACTGGGGACTCACTGAGCTCCAGGCCGAAAAAGCCGCCCAGGAAGGTCCCCGACAACGGCGCGGCGGCGGGGTCGGTCTCGACGCGCATGGCGAAGACAGTGCCCTTGTCGTAGTCCCAGACGCCGCCGGACCTGAACAGGGCGCTGTGATTGTCGTTGCCGTGCAGATACCTGCCGTTCGCGGAGACTTTGAAGCGGAGCACACTCTGAGTGGCCAATCCGGCGTTCAAGGTGATCGCGACTTCGTCTACCGGGTCGGTCGTCGAACCGACGGTGTAGGAACAACTCGATACGCTCGGGGTGCCGTTGAGCAGGGTCAGCGTCGTGGCCGTGAAATTGCTGGGGTTGTAAGGCCTCACCGCACCGCTCGATGTGGGCCAGTCGACCAGGCTGCAGCCGCCCGCGCCATTGAACGTAAACCGCGCCGCGTCGCGCCAGAACTCGTGCGATGCGACGCCGCTGCACTGCTCGAATTCGCCGGGGAGCGAGAACGCCGCCCCGCCAACGCACTCGACCGCGGTCCTGGTCCCGACGATGGCATAGGTGCCCGTCATCCGGGTCAGGTTGTTGGGGCTGGCCAGCGGGTCGTTCTTGAGGCCAATCACCGCCCCCGAGAACCGTTCCGAATGGTTGAGCGTGCTGGTGACGCGGTCGTTCGGTTTCAAGTCGAAATTGAACGACAGGTTTTCGTCCTGGCTGTACATGAGCGGCCGCCGCTCGGCGACGCCGTTGGCATCGAGCAATTGGAGCAGGACCAGATTGTTGGTGACGCCGAGCGTTCCGGTGAAGGAACCGAACGCGGGGTTGGATTCCGCGGCACTCAGCACGTGCGCGATGTCGCCGATGGTCGGGCCATTCAGAAAGACCTCCACCGTGGCTTCGGTGGTGGTTTCCTTGCCGACTTGATCGGTGTTGAAGGCCACGCTGCCGGCCGCGCCGTCGAACACGACATTCGTCAGCGCCGAACTGGTCTGGGAGGCGAAGGAGACGTTGGCGGCATTGGCCAGGATTCCACCGGAATACACCTCGCCCCAGGTGCGCCATTCGGCGCTGCTGATGGCGTAGGCACCGTCGGGAGCGACAGCCACGGCATGTGCGGCACCCGCACTGAAAAGCATGCCGCAAACCGCCATGACTGTTCTTGTATTGGCCATTGTTCGATTCCCCTGCATCAGACGTAGCCCCGGACGCGGGCACACACGTGGAATCCCTTCCACGCGGACCCGCGGGCCACGATGGGCAACTTGGTAGTTGTGAAAAAAAGATGCCAGATTGTACCCCAACTTTCGAAATCCCTGGCGCCGGCGCGCATTTTGCCGCCGACCGCGATTCCTGTTCTATTTAAAATCAAACGATTGGCGCGAGTCTGACTGGCTGAAACGCCGCGCGTCGGGTTGCCGCCACCTGGCGGTTGGCTCCTGTCGGTGGATGTGGGTTGGCCAAGTGGGCCTCCCCGGGCGGGCGTTGCCCGGGTGAGGCCGCAGGGCCGGGCCGGGTCGGGGGGTGTGGGGCACAGCGGCGACGGGGCCGCCGCTATGCGGGATTTACCCGGTGCTTACCACTGTACCTCCCATGCCGGGTCCAGGCCACCGACATTGAGGCCGGTGCGCAGGCTGCCGTCCATCCGGTACATGTAGAGCTGCCCGGTCGCGGAATTGCGCAGCAAGAT
>JBFZDU010000404.1:0-6902 GCA_041307205.1 Gammaproteobacteria bacterium
CGGCCTCGGCCTCGCCGCGATTGCGGTAGGGGCCCATATCGACGCCTTCGCGCGTCGCCGAATACCAGGAATGCCCGACCGTGAACATGCGGTCGCTTCTGAAGAAGCGCTGCGGGTTCTCGCCATGGCGGGCGCGAAACAGGTTGGTCGGCGTCGCTGGCGGATTGGTCTGAAGCGCCGGTGTTCTTTTCCCAGCGGGCGAGGCACCGGCTTGTGAGGGTTGGGATTTCCCCGTAAACCGGCCCCAAGCGGAGGTTAGCAACCACAGCGGTGAGCGGTTGCCGTCACCTTTGGCGAGGCGCTTTTTTTTCCCAGCAGCTTCGATGTGCATTTTCCGTGAATTGATCTTGGGCATCTGCCACTCCATGGGTTTGGCCTAAGACGATGATTCCAGCCGTGTGCGTCCTGGCGCTTGGAAGCCGAGGAAGGGAGGATGGTTCCTAACAGCGTCCTTTGCAAGGGGCAATTTCACCCCTGGCGGGATGCCGGTGTGTGTGCCGCGATTGTAGCCCGCCACACCCCGAGGATGGCCCAGATACGAATCCGCGGAAACCCGGCCAAGCACCGCCGCATGGCGACAACGAAAGATCAGGCAACCGGCGGGGTCAGCCGTTGCCAGGTATTTCCCGCGCGCTGCACCGGGTATTTCGCCCAGCGGGCAAATTCCAGCAAGCTGGCCCTGCCGGACTGGTTGCGTGACTGCCCGGCGACCACCCGGAAGGTGACGACGGGCTGGCCGTCCGCGCCGCTGGCGGCGAGCCGGGTGACTTCCCGGACCTGCCAGTCGGCACCGTAGCGCCCGTTGCTGTAATACCGGTGCTCGTGCACCAACTCGGGCGGGAGGTGCGCGGATTCGGCATGCTGCACCGCAACATCGTAAATCCGCTGCAAGTCCTGTTCGTCGATGTCAACGAAGGTGTCCATCTCGCTCAGGGCGTAAACCAGGTCAGCGTGATTAACCGGCGCCGCCGCTTCGACCGGGCGCGACGATTGTTGGTGCAGCGCGGCGGGATAGCGCCGCCAGGCGAACGGGTAGTTGAACGCCACGGCCACGATCAGGATCACCAGGGCATTGAGCAGCACCGGCGTCAGCACGTATTGGAAACCGAGCGCCGCGACCGCCGGCCCGCCGACCACGGCCGACAGGGCGGTAGCCCCGCCTGGCGGATGGACGCACCCCAGCAGGCGCATGGCGAAGATAGCCAGGCCCACCGCAAGCGTTGCGGCAAGCAACGGGTCGGCAATGCCACGTGCACAAGCCACTCCGATCAACGCCGATACCAAGTGCCCGGCTAACAATTGCCAGGGCTGCGACAGCGGGCCGTGCGGCACTGCAAACAGCAGTACGGCCGAGGCGCCCATTGAGGCGACTATCAGCCCGGCTCCGTCACCCACCACCGCCCGACTTACCCATAGGATCAGCGCAATCGCGACCGCCCCGCCGAGGCCCGACAGCAGGCGTTCGCGCCAGGTCGGGTGACGGCGTTCGATGCCCAGGAGGTCGAAAAAGCGGGACATGACGGCGCCTGCAAACGGCGGATTGTGAGTCGGAAGATCGCCCGAGACCCGGTCGGGCGCCTTGATTTCGGTCAGGTGGCGCCCGGCGCGATCTTAACCCAATTGGGGGCACGGTTCCGGAACCCGCGCTCGCGCCCTGCAGGGTGCCGCATGGCGGCTTTGCCCAACCGTGCAATCTGCGGCAAGATCAATGCCGAAGCGCCACAGCCGTCGCACCGGACCACCCGACTTCATGCTCGCACCCCTGGAAGCCCTAACCCAGTTGCAGGCACGTGCAGCGGAATTCGCCGGGCAAATCCCCTGGCACCGTGCCCGGGGTCTGGCATCGCTGATCATGGAACTGCCGACAGCGCCGAGCGGCATACCCGACCTGGCCGGTCCGCTGTTTCACCTCGAACACGCCCATCGCCGGGAGTTGCGCGCCGGTTTTGGCGCGGCGCTGCAGTATCGCGCCAATACCCCGCAAGGGCTGCAGCGAGCGCGCCAGCGGGCGCGTGCCATCCTGCCGCATTGGTGGCGCCTGGATCTCGACGACACCGGATTCGATGTCTTCGCCTGGTTCGGCTTCGGCGCGGATGCCGGCGCCGTCGGGTTGCCCGGATCCAGGGCGCCGGCCTTGCTCTGGGTTCCGGAACTGGCCCTGCAGTGTCGCGATGGGCAATGTGGATTGATACTGACCACCGGACTGCCGGCGGATCAAGGTCGGGTGACCAGGCGCTGGCAGGCGCTGCTGCAGCGCCTGGTGCCGGCGCTGGCCGTGCCGGCGCCGGGCCCGCTGACCCCGGCGCGACTGCATCGGGGCGCCAGCCTGCCGGACCGGGCAGGCTGGCGACAGCTGGTCGCTGAGGCCCTGGAGGCGATCGCCGACGGCCAGTTCCATAAGGTCGTGGCGGTGCGCCGCCTGCGGCTCACCGGCGAACGCCGGCTCGACCCTGCCCGCTTGGCCGCCGCCCTGGGCTACCTGTTCCCGACCTGCCAGGTGCTGCGTTGGCAGCTCGACCGCAGCACCTGCATCGCCGCGACACCCGAGCGCCTGCTCAGCTTGCGCGGCCGCCAGGTTACGGTCGATGCCCTGGCGGGCACCGCCGCCCGCGCCGCCGACCCGGCGCAGGACGCCGGTCTGGCGGCCGACTTGCTGAGCTCACGCAAGGATCGCCACGAGCACGCCCTGGTTGTCGAGGAGCTTGTACGTGCCCTGAGCCCGCTCAGCGCCACCCTGCAGGTCCCGGCACAGCCCCAGCTGTTGCAGCTCAACAACGCCCAGCACCTATGGAGCCCGATCCGTGCCACCCTGGCGGCGGATGAGGACATGCTCGGCCTCGCCGCGCGTCTGCACCCCACGCCGGCGGTCAATGGTGCGCCGCGCGCTGCCGCGCGCCGCTGGCTGCGCCAGCGCGAGCACTTCGACCGTGGCTGGTACACCGGCGCTGCTGGCTGGATCGGGCCTGACCTGGGTGGCGAACTCTGGGTGCTGCTGCGGTACGCCCGGATCGAGGGCAACGCCGCCGACCTGTACGCTGGTGCCGGATTGGTCTCCGGTTCGGATCCGGACAGCGAGTGGCGGGAAACGGAGCACAAGCTTGGCGCTATGCTGACGGCCCTGCAGTTCGCCTGAGTGACCGCCGCAACCATGGACCAGGCCTGTCTGAACCTGCACTGTGCCGCTGCCCTGCTGGATGGACTGGTTGCCGGGGGGGTGGCGCGGTTGGTGCTGTCGCCCGGCTCGCGATCCACCCCGCTGGTTTTGGCCGGCGAGGCGCATCCCGGCCTGCAGCTGGATACGGTGCTGGATGAGCGCAGCGCCGCCTTCTTCGCCCTGGGACTGGCGCGCGCCGGGGCGCGCCCGGTGGCCTTGCTTGCGACCTCGGGGAGTGCGCCCGCCCACTGGTACCCGGCGGTGATCGAAGCGGCCCAGTCGGGCGTGCCGCTGGTGCTGTTGTCCGCCGACCGCCCGCCCGAGTTGCGTGGCTGGGGCGCCGATCAGACCATCGATCAGACCCGTCTGTTCGGCACCTTCGCCAGGGAGTTCCACGACCCGGGACCGCCGTATCCGGGTGCGGCGCCGGCGCTGCGGGCGCTTGGCCGGCGGGCGGCCGAGGTCAGTCGAGCCAAACGCGGCCCCGTGCACCTCAACCTGCCGTTCCGTGAACCCCTGGTCCCTCAGGGTGAGTGCCAGGCGCCGGCACTTGGGCCGGCCGCGGATCCGGGGCCGGCGCCACTGCGCACGCCGGACCCGGCTTGGCGGTCGAGGCTGGCCCCGTTACTGCGCGGTCGCGGTTTGATCCTGGGTGGCCCCGACGACTATCCGGCCGGTTTCGCGCCGGCGCTGTGGGCACTGGCCGAGCGGTTGCAGTTGCCGGTCCTGGCCGATCCCCTGTCGGGCCTGCGCTGGGGCGGCAGCCCGGTGCAACGCGTGACCCGCTACGATGCCGTGCTGCGCAACCCGGCGACGGCCGCCCGTCTCGCGCCCGACTGGGTCCTGCGCTTTGGCCGCGTGCCGGTGTCGAAGACCCTGAACGCCTGGCTGGCGGCGCGGCCTCAGGTGCTGGTCGATCCCGACGGACGCTGGCAGGACCCCGAATATGCGGCCCAGGCCCAAGTGCGCGCCGACCCGGCGGCCTTCTGTATCTGGCTGACAGCGCAGGGGTTGGCAATCCCGGATAGCGGCTGGGCGGCGCTCTGGCGGGCAGCCGAGCAGCGCTGCAGTCACTTGGCCGCAGAGCATCTGGACGCGGCGCCTTGGGGGGAGGGACAGCTCCTGACAGGGTTGTTGGAGCAGCTGCCGGCGGGTTACAGCCTGTTCGTGGCCAACTCGCTGCCGATTCGCCAGCTCGATACCTGGTCGGGCGGTCGCGAGCGCGCGGTGCGCCTGTACGGCAACCGCGGCGTCAGTGGCATCGACGGCCAACTCAGCACCCTGGCGGGGCTGAACGCCGACGGCGTCCCGACCGTCGGGGTGATCGGCGACCTGTCGTTCTGGCACGACTTGGGAGGCCTGCTGCTGAGCGACCGTTGGCGCGCCCCGCTGCTGGTGCTGAACAACGGCGGCGGCGGGATCTTCGGCTATCTGCCGCAGCGCGCGCTGCCTGGATTCGAGAGGCACTGGCGTACGCCAGTGGCGCATGACATCGGCGCCGTCTTGCGCGGCATGGGCCTGGGGCATTGCGCTGTGGCCGATGCGGCAGAATATGGCGCCGCGCTGGCGAGCGCCTGGTCGGCCGAGGTGCCGACGGTGATCGAGGTGCGGATCGACGCCGCCGCCAGCCAGGCGGCGCATCAGGCATACTGGCGGCGCGTCAGCACGGATTCCGAACTCTCCCGGTTGTGAGGTAAAAGGTGGCAGGAAGGACGAACGCGGAGCAGCTTCCGGACTGGCAACAGGTGCCGGGACCGGACTATGCGGATATCCGCTACCAGCGGGCCGAGGGTATTGCGAAGATCACGATCGACCGACCGGAGGTGCGCAACGCGTTTCGCCCCGAGACCGTGAGCGAACTCATCGACGCCTTCCACCGCGCGCACCTGGATCCCGATGTGGGGGTTATCATTCTCACCGGCGCGGGCGAGCTGGCTTTCTGTTCGGGGGGCGACCAGCGCATCCGTGGCGATGCCGGTTATCGGGACCGTCAGGGTATGCAGCATCTCAACGTGCTCGAACTGCAGCGTCAGATCCGCACCCTGCCCAAGCCGGTGGTGGCGATGGTCGCCGGTTATGCCATCGGTGGCGGGCATGTGCTGCACCTGGTGTGCGATCTGAGCATCGCCGCGGACAATGCCCGCTTCGGTCAGACCGGGCCGCGCGTGGGCAGTTTCGACGCCGGCCTGGGTGCCGGCCTGCTGGCGCGTACCGTCGGCTTGAAGAAGGCCAAGGAGATCTGGTTCCTGTGTCGTCAGTACGATGCGGCCGAGGCCCTCGCCATGGGCCTGGTCAACACCGTGGTCCCGCTGGCGGAACTGGAGGCAACCACGGTCACCTGGTGCCGGCAGATGTTGCAGCTCTCTCCGACCGCGCTGCGGGTGCTCAAGGCGTCATTCAACGCCGATACGGATGGCCTGGCGGGGATCCAGGAACTGGCCGGCAATGCCACCGCGCTGTACTACACCACCGCCGAGGCGCAGGAGGGGCGCGATGCCTTCCTGGAGAAACGCGCGCCCGATTTTGCGCCGTTCCGCCGCCGTCCTTGAACTGACCCGGTGCCGGTGGAGCGACAACTCGGCAGTTTGGGTCACTGGTGGGCGGCGGCCCGGCCGCGGACCCTCAGCCTAGCGGCTGCCCCGGTGCTCGCCGGCACCGCCCTTGGTTGGGCCGAAGCCGGCGCACTGCGGCTGGCGGTGGCACTGGGCGCATTGCTTGCGGCAGTGCTGATCCAGGTTGGCACCAACCTGTATAACGATGCCGCCGACTTCGAGCGCGGCACCGATACCCCGGACCGGCTCGGCCCGCCGCGGGCCTCCGCCCAAGGGTGGCTGGGCGCGGCGACGGTCAAGCGCGGTGCGGCCCTGTGTTTCGGCCTGGCCTTTGCCATCGGGCTGTATCTGGCTTGGGCCAGCGGCTGGCAGATCTTTGTCGTCGGCTTGGTGTGCCTAGCCGCCGGCTATGCTTACACCGCCGGGCCAAGACCGATCGCCTACGGCCCGACCGGCGAGTTGTTCGTGCTGACCTTCTTTGGCGTGGTGGCAGTCGGGGGCAGCTATTTTCTGCAGACCGGCGGCCTGAGCCGCACGGCGCTGGTGGTCGGGGTGCTGCTGGGCCTGCCGGCGGCGGCCATACTGCTGCTCAACAATTACCGCGACCTCGATACCGACCGGCGTGCCGGCCGACGTACCTTGTGTCACTACCTGGAGCGGCCGCGCGCCCGGCAGTTGTTCGTGGTGTTGTTGGTGGTGCCGCTGCTGCTTGCATTTTGGCCCGGCCTGCCGGGCGCGCCCTGGCTGGCGCTTGGGGCCCTGCCGGTGGCCGTCATGCTGGCGCGCCGCCTCTATCTCACACCGCCCAGTCCGGCGCTGAATGGCCTGCTCGCGGCCACGGCACAGTACCAGTTGCTGCTGGCGGTCCTGTTGTCGCTCGGGTTGCGGTTGTTCGCCGCCTAGGTGTGACCCGGTGAAGGTCGAGCGGGTCGACCTAAGGCCCTATCAGCTGCCGCTGCGGCGTCCCTGGCGCACCGCGCAAGGCACGCTGCGCGATCGCCGGGGTTGGCTGGTGCGCCTGGATGCCGCGGGCGCCAGTGGCTACGGCGACTGCGCGCCCCTGCCTGGGGCCGGCACCGAAACGCCCGCGGTCGCCGGTGCGGCCCTGGCCGCCTGCCAGGGGCGGTTGACCGGGCTGGACTTGGCTGCAGCCGCTGGCGCGCTCGATGTCTGTTGCGGCGCTAGTCCAGCGGCAG
>JBFZDU010000405.1:0-4674 GCA_041307205.1 Gammaproteobacteria bacterium
CTGCTCGATCTGCTCCAGCTCATCACCGTAGACCTTGACCCCGACGCTGCCGCGCATGCCGGTGGTGAGCATCTCCACCCGGGTCTGCACCGGCATCCACCACACGTTGGGCATCCCGGGATAGGCCAGCTTCTCGTCCATCTCGGCGATCAGGTCGTCCCAGCTCAGGCCGGGGCGCCACTCGGCGCGCGGCTTGAGGGTCACCAGGATCTCGGCCATCGACAGCGGCGCCGGGTCGGTGGCGGAGGTGGAACGGCCGATCTTGCCGAACACCCGGGTCACCTCGGGGAATGTCGCCAACTGCCGGTCCATCGATTGCAGCACCTTGGCCGCCTCGTTCACCGACATGCCGGGCAGCGAGGTCGGCATGTACAGGATCCCGCCCTCGTTGAGCGGCGGCATGAATTCGCTTTGCAGCTTGCCGATCAGCGGCGCGGTCAGGACCAGGCTCACCAGGGCGATGCCGGCGACCCACCAGCGGCGACGCAGGCACAGCCCGACCACCGGCCGGTAGAGTCGGATCAGGCCGGTGCTCAGCCAGCCGCGCAGCCGGGTGCGCTGCTCACCCAGCAGCAACACCGCCAGCGCCGGGATCAGCGACACCGACATCAGCGCGGCGAAACTCATGGCGTAGGTCTTGGTGAAGGCCAGCGGCTCGAACAGCCGCCCCTCGCTGGCCTGCAGCGCGAACACCGGCAGGAAGGACACGGTGATGATCAGCAGCGAGAAAAAGATGCTGGGACCGACCTCGCGCATGGCGGCGATGATGACCTCGCGCCGCGCCACCGGGTCGAGCCGCCCGCCCGCCGGCACCGCGCCCTCGAGCCGCTTGTGCACGTTGTCGAGGATGACGATGGCGGCGTCCACCATGGCGCCGATCGCCACCGCGATGCCGCCCAGCGACATGATATTGGCCGTGACCCCCTGCAGCTGCAGCGGGATGAAGGCGAGCAGGATGGCCACCGGCAGAGTGAGCATGGCGATCAGCGCCGAACGCACATGCAGCAGGAACACCAGCAGCACCAGGCCGACCGCCAGCATCTCCTTGATCAGGGTGCTGCGCAGGGTCTCGATGGCCGCCTCGATCAGTTCCGAGCGGTCGTACACCGGGATGATCTCGACGCCCTCGGGCAGGCCCGCCTGGGCCTCGGCGATGCGCTGCTTGACCCGGTCGATCACCTCCAGGGCGTTCTGCCCCTGCCGCGCGACCACGATGCCGCCGACCGTCTGGCCTGCGCCGTCGAGATCGGCCAGGCCGCGTTGCATGCCGGGGCCGATGCTGACCGTGGCCAGGTCTTTGACCCGGACCGGGTCCTGGCCGGCCATGCCGCCGCGTACCACGACCTCCTCGATGTCGTGCTGATCCTTCAAATAACCACGACCGCGGATGAAGTGCTCGTGCCCGGCCACCTCCAGCACCCGCCCGCCGACGTCGTTGTTGGACTCGCGGATCGCCTCCACCACCTCGCCGATGGCGATCCCCAGCTGCGCCAGGCGGTAGGGGTCGACATTGACCTGATACTCGGTCGGGTAGCCGCCGATGGCAGCCACCTCGGCCACCCCTTCGAGCGATTCCAGCCAATAGCGCAGCCGGAAGTCCTGCAGATTGCGCAGCTCGGCCAGGCCGTGACGACCGTCGCGGTCCACCAGTGCGTACTGGTACACCCAGCCGATGCCGGTGGCGTCCGGCCCCAGGCTGGGCGTCGCCCCGGCCGGCAGGCGCCGGCTGAGCGTCGTCAGCAGCTCGGACACCCGCGAGCGGGCCCAGTAGACATCGGTGCCGTCTTCGAAAATGACGTAGACGAAACTCAGCCCGAAGAAGCTCTGGCCGCGCACCGAGCGCACCCCGGGGGCCGCCAACAGGCTGGAGCTGAGCTGGGAAGTCACCTGCTGCTCGACCAGGTCGGGGCTGCGTCCCGGCCACTCGGTGAGCACGATCACCTGCACGTCGGAAAGGTCCGGGATAGCGTCCAGCGGCACCTGCGACAAGGACCGGTAACCCCAGGCCGACAGCGCCAGGATCACCAGCAGGGTGTAGACCGGGCGCCGGGCGCAGAACTCGATCAGCCAGGCCACCGGGCTGCGGCCACCGGCGTCCGGCCCGCGCCCCGCTACCACTGCTCGATACCGGTCTTGAGCTTGGACTCCTAAGCGAGCAGGAAGGCCCCGGCGGTCACCACCTGATCACCCGGCTGCAGGCCGTCGAGCACCTGCACCTCGGTGCGGTTGCGCCGGCCGGTGTGGATTCGGCGCGGCGCCAGGCGGCCTTCACCGAGGTCGACGAACACCAGGCGGGTGTCGCCGGCGTGGATCACCGCTTCTTCGGGCACCAGCACCTGGGGTGCGTGCACCAGGTCCAGGAACACGTCCGCCGAGGCATTCTGCGGCAGCGGCGGGCCCTGGTAGTTCAGGGAGATGTAGGCATCGATGGTATGACTGTGGCGGTTCAGCGCCGAACCCAGGTGGGTGATGGTGCCGCGCAGTTCGGTCCCGCCCAGGTAGGGCAGGCGCACCCGTGCCGGCATCTTGCCGCGCAACAAGGGCAGGTCGTTCTCATAGACGGTCGCGGTCACCTGGACCCGCGCCGGGTCGACGATCTGCAGCAGGCTCTGGCCCGACTCGAAGCCCATTCCGGGCAGCACCTGGGTCCAGTGCACCCGGCCCGCGGTGGGGGCGACGATGGTGCGGGCCGGGGCGGCGCGGCGCTCGCGCAGCAATTGTTCCACGTCCTCGTTGCTCACCCCCAGCGCCAGCAGGCTGCGCCGCGCAAAGCGCAGCTCGGCGCTCTGGCCGTCCTGGCTGCGGCGCAGGGCGTCCAGCAGTTCCTGTTCGCGGGCGCGCAGCTCGGGCGAACTGATGGTGAACAACGGGGTGCCGCGCGCCACGGTCGTGCCTTCCTGGCTGACGAACACCTCGCCGACGGTGCCGCGCAGCGGCAGCGCCACATCGACCGTGCCGGCCGGGTCGTAGCGCACGGTGCCGATCAGGCGGATCTCCTCGGTGAGCGGGCCGGTATGGGCCGCGGCGGTCTGCAGGCCGATCAGTTGCCGGCGCCGCGCGTCCACCACCACGCTGCCCGAGGCCAGGTCCTCGTGGCTGACCGGTGTGAGGTCCATCCCGCACAGCGGGCACTGGCCGGCCGCGGCGCCCTTGACCGAGGGATGCATGGGGCAGGTGTAGTAGGCGATGCCCGCCGGGGTCGCGGCCAGCGTCTCGATGCGGTCGCTGCCCGGGGTGAGCTGCAGCACCAGGTCGGCGTGGCCGCCGCCTTCGGCCTGGATCTCCAGGACCAACGGCCAGGTCCCCTCGCCGGCCAGCTCGAGCTCGACCTGATAATGGCCGGGCCGGGTTTCGTCCGCCACCAGGTCGAGGTGCGGCGTGCTGTGATCGACATCGCCGGGGTGCAGCAGCACGGCGCGCAGGCGCGCGCCGGTCACTGCGCTGCCCTGCGGGTCCTGCACCTGGACCGCCAGGCGATTGGCGCCCGGGCCGATGACGGCCGGCTCCTGGCTGACCTTGAACCGGTAGTCGCCGGCCGTGAACTCACCCGGCGGCGGCCCCTCGGCACTCCCGTCGCGCAACACCGGCGCACCGAGCAGCCAGGCCAGCAGCACCGCCACCGCCAGCCCCAGCAGGCCCAGCAGGTATTCCTTTCTAGTCTCCGACATGCACCGGCTCCGGCAGCGACAAAGGCGCTATTGTCCTTGCCGCCCCGGACCGCGACAAGCCCGCTGAACGCGCCTTCCCACCGGCCCGGGTCCAGGCTCGGCGGGACCGCTGCCCAGGCGGGTTGCAGCCCCGCGTCAGCCGGCGCTTTGCGCGAACTCCGCGGATTCAGAGAGCGCGCCCAGAAAGTCCGCGCAGGCCTGTTCGGCCGCGGCGCGCGTGGCAAAGGGGCCAAGGCTGCCAGCGTGCTCGCGGACGGTGAAAAACCACCCCGATGCCTGCTGCGCATTGCGTGCCTGGGCATAGAAGTACCGGTCGCGGCGACGCAGCGCCGGCACGGTGGCGGTGAGCGCGTCGTCGCCCCGCCCGGCAGCGGTTGCAACCAGCCGCAGTGCCGGCACGCCGATCGGGTCGAACGCAGGAACCTGGGGCACTGCCGCCACGACTGGGGCCGGGCGTCGGAACCACTGCGCGAACTCTGCGCCGAGCCCGGCCCGGAGGTCCTCGCGGCTCTCGCGCAGCCCGATGAAGGTCAGCAGGGCATAGAGCAGGAACGCCGAGTTCACCAGTGCGAACAACCCGTGTGGCCAGCGCCCCGCGGCCATGTCCACGCCCGCCGCCACCAGCCACTGGGCCAGCAGCGCGTACCCCGCCAGCACGTACAACGCCGGGGCGGCAGTGCGGCCCGCGACCTTGGGCGTACGACCGAAGGGAATCTTGGCCTTGGTCCAGGCCTGCTGCAGCGACTTGAGCACCCCACCGAGATTGACCGGGATCGTCAGCAGGTTCAGCGCATACACCCGGAACAGGTCGCTGACCCGGTAGCCGATCCGGGTCAGGTCGCGGCCGTACAGCACGAAGTAAGGCAAGGCCGTAAGCGGCAGCCAGATGCTGCTGATGCTTTCGGTGAAGGGCACGGCCAGCAGGATCAACAGCCCGGCGTTCACCGCGGCGATGGACGCCAGGTAGTGGAACCGCATGAAGCCTTCGCCGCGGCTGGCCTTACCG
>JBFZDU010000406.1:0-13851 GCA_041307205.1 Gammaproteobacteria bacterium
CGTCGCGCCAGTTCAGCCCGACGATCAACGGACCGCCCGGCTGTCGGGACAGCGCTTCCAGGTAGCCGTGTTCGCGCCAGCACTCCGGGCACCAGGAGCCCCATACGTTGAGTATCCACACCCGGCCCTGGAACTGAGCCGCAGTGACCCGCCGGGCAGGATCCTGGAGGTCCGGCAGGTCAAAGGCCGGCATCGGCTTGTCGATCATCGCCGACGGCAACCGCCGGGCGAACCCGGGGTCGCGTTGCGCCATGAAGATGCCGCCGGCCAGCAACGCCGCCAGCACCAGGAAGCCTATGAATACACCCCAACGTTTCATCAAGTGTTACCAGTCGCCGCCCCGCCGGGCACCTGGGCCTCACGCCGCACCTGCAGGCGATAGCGCTTGTCGGTAGCGCTCACCAGGGCGCCGAACGCCATGATCAGGCAGCCGAGCCAGATCCAACGGATGAAGGGCTTTTCATAAAAGCGCAGGGACCTGGCCCCACTGCTGCCGATCGGATCGCCCAGCGCCACGAATAAGTCCCGCGTCAGGCCCGCATCGATCCCGGCCTCCGTCATGGGCATCTGCTGGACGTGGTAGATGCGTTTTTCCGGCCACAGATCGGCCACTTCGACCCCGTCGCGGCTGATACTGACGTGACCGCGGTCGGCCCGGAAATTCGGCCCCTCGGCACTGGTCACCCCGTGAAAGGTGAAGATGTGTTCGCCCATCTGGTAGCTCTCCCCTGGCGCCAGCTTGACGTCTTTTTCCAGACCGTAGATTGAGACCAGAGTCACCCCGACCGTGAACGTGGCCACGCCGATATGGCCCAGGGCCATACCCCAGAATCCGCGCGGGATGCTGGCCAGGCGGCGGCTGCCCGCCAAGCGTTCCTGCACCGACCTCAAGGTCACCAGCACGATCCAGAAAGCGAGTGCCATACCCAGGGCCGCCTGCCACTGAAAACTCGGCATGAACAGCAGCGGGAAGGCGATCCCCGCAACGATGGCCAGCACCACCGGCAACCGCAGCACTCGCAACAGCCGTGCCGACGAGTCGCCCTTCCAGCGCGCCGTAGCGCCAAAGCCGATCATCGCCACCAGCGGGACGGCAAAGATCACGAACATGAAACTGAACCAGGGGAAACCCACCGACAACTTCCCGATGCGCAGATCCGGGAACACCATGTTCAAAAAGTCGACGAACAGCGGCGCCAGCGTGCCGAGCAGCACCATGGCCGCGATCACCACCAGCAGCAGGTTGTTGATCAGCAGGCCGAATTCGCGCGACAGATAGCCAAACTTGACGTCGCTCTTCACGTCCGCGGCACGCACGCTGTACAGCAGCAGGGAGCCGCCGACGGCGATCAGCAGGAACATCAAGATGAACATGCCGCGTTCCGGATCGGCGGCGAACGAATGCACCGAGGTCAACACCCCGGAACGCACCAGGAAGGTACCGAGCAAACAGAGCGAAAAGGTGAAGATCGCCAGCAATACGGTCCAAGCCTTGAACGCGCCGCGCTTTTCCGTGACCGCAAGCGAATGCATCAGCGCCGTGCCGACCAACCAGGGCATGAAGGAGGCATTTTCCACCGGATCCCAGAACCACCAGCCGCCCCAGCCCAGCTCGTAATAGGCCCACCAGGAACCCAGCGCGATCCCAACCGTCAGAAACAGCCAGGCGGTTTGCGTCCAGGGCCGCGACCAACGCGCCCAAGCCGCATCCAGGCGCCCGCCCAGCATGGCGGCCACGGCAAAGGCGAACGGCACCGAAAAGCCGACATAGCCCATGTAAAGCATTGGCGGATGTATGGCCAGGCCCACGTCCTGCAGCAGGGGGTTGAGATCGCGGCCATCCAGCGGCGCCGGCACGATGCGTTCGAACGGGTTGGAGGTGAACAGCATGAACATGATGAAACCGATGCTGACCAGCCCGAGCACGCCGATCACCCGGGCCGCCATATCGGTCGGCAGGCGATTCGACATCAGGGTCACCGCCCCCGTCCACAGCGCCAGGATCAGGGCCCACAACAACAGCGACCCCTCATGCGCGCCCCACACCCCCGAGATGCGATAAATCGTCGGCAACTGCGAATTGGAATGCTGCGAGGCGTACAGCACCGAGAAGTCATGGGTCAGAAAAATGTAGGTCAGGGCCGCATAGGCAATCGCCAGGAACAGCAACTGCGCCAGGGCTGCCGGCTTGGCGAGCGCCATCCAGGTCAGATTGCGCTGCTGGGCACCGGCCAGCGGGAATACGGCCTGCACCATGGCCATCACCAGCGCGAGAATCAGCGCGACTTGTCCGATTTCGGGAACCATAAGGCAAATCCTCCCAGCTGGGCCGGCGCAGACCGGCCGATTGGATCAGTGCGTCGCCTATTGCCCTTTTTGGGCCTGGACGGTTTTCATCGCCTCCGCCACTTCGGGCGGCATGTAATTCTCGTCGTGCTTGGCCAATACCTCATCGGCCACGAAAATGCCCTGGTCGTTGAGGCGCCCCAGGGCCACTATGCCCTGACCCTCGCGGAACAGGTCGGGCAGTATTCCTTCGTACTGCACCTTCACCTGGCCGCCATGATCGGTCAGGTCGAATTCGACCACGATGCCCTCACCGGGCCGGTGCACGCTGCCGTCGACGACCATCCCGCCGAGCCGGAAGGCGGCGTTACCCGGCGCCTCGCCGGCCGCCACCTGGGATGGCGAGAAGAAGAACATCAGATTTTCGTTGAAGGCCTTGAGCGCAAAGCCCACGGCCACACCGACGCCCATGACCATCAGACCGATCAGGATCAGCCGCTTCTTACGTTTGGGGTTCATTGACTACCTGCCTGCTCCCGCTTTACGCGCCGCACGATGCGCGCGATCTGTTCACGATGCCGTTGCCGCGCCAAAACCACGTTGGCGATGAGCACCACGGCGGCGATGGCATAGGAGGTCCAGACGTAAAACCCGTACCCCCCCATGGCGAAATATTCCTTCATGCCTCCTCCGCGAGCTGTCTCACCCACTTGCTGTCACGTTCGCGGGCCAAAAGTTCCCCGCGGGCACGCATCAACAACGTATTGACGTAATAAAGTTTGAACGCAAAGGCCATCACCAGCAGCGGCACCAGCATATCGATGTGCATGGACGGCTTGTCAAATTTGGTTATGGTCGCGGGCTGATGCAGGGTATTCCACCACTCCACCGAGAAGTGGATGATCGGAATATTCACCACCCCGACCAGCGCCAGGATGGAGACCGCGCGGGCCGCTGTGCGCCGGTCCTCGATCGCCCCGTAGAGCGAGATCACACCCAGATAGAGGAACAACAGGATCAGCTCCGAGGTCAGGCGCGCATCCCACACCCACCAGGCGCCCCACATCGGCTTGCCCCACAGTGAACCCGTCACCAGAGCGAGGAAGGTGAAGGCGGCCCCGATCGGCGCCGAGGCCACCAGCACCACCTCGGCGACCTTGATGCGCCAGACCAGGGCGATCAGGCCGCAAACGGCCATCAGCACGTAGATGAACATCGAGTTCCAGGCCGCCGGGACATGGATATAGACGATGCGCACACTTTCGCCCTGCTGATAGTCCGGCGGCGAGGTGATCAGGCTGCCATACAGGCCCCAGGCCAGGAGGACTGCAAACAGCCCCCACAGCCAGGGCAGCAGCAGGCCGCTGACCCGGTAGAAAGTGGGGGGGGAGCCGAATTTATGTATCCATTGCCACATATCGTTTAGCTCAAGCTGACTCTAAGGGCAGCGGCGGTGGCCACCGGCGCGAGCGTCGCCGCCAGGGCCAGAAAGGCCGCCATGATATAGATCTGGGCGTCGGCCGGCAGGTTCATGCGCGCCGCGTCCGCGGCGCTGGCGCCGAAGATCAGCACCGGCACATACAACGGCAACACCAGCAGGGACAGGATCATACCGCCTTTGCGCAGACCAACGGTCAGGGCAACCCCGATCGCCCCCACCAGGCTGAGCACCGGGGTCCCCAGCAGCAGGCTGACCGTCAAAGTGCCCAGCGCGGTGCCGGGCATGCCCAGGAAGGTCGCCAACAGCGGCGCCGCCAGCAACAGCGGCAGCCCCGTGATCAGCCAGTGCGCCGTCACCTTGGCCAGGACCAGGATCGGCACCGGGTGAGCACTCAACACCAGCTGCTCCAGCGTGCCATCCTCGAAATCCGGCCGGAAGATGCCATCCAACGACAACAACGCCGCCAACAACGCCGCCACCCAGACCACGCCGGGCGCCATGTTGGCAAGCGCCTTGGGCTCGGGTCCGACGCCCAGCGGGAACAGGGTCACCACCAGGACGAAAAACAACAGCGGGTTGGCCATTTCCGCACGGCGGCGAACGGCGACCGTCAGATCACGCCGCACCAGCGCGGCGAAGGCGCGATACCAGTTCATCGCGTCTTCATCGCATCAGGCCGAGAGGTCGAGCCGGCAGACGCCGGCGCTGCCCAGGTCGACGTCATGGTGCGAGGTGACGGCCAACATGCCACCCTCGCCCATGTGTTCCGCCATCAACTCTTCGACCAGTTTCACGCCGTGCCGATCCAGGGAGGTAAAGGGTTCGTCGAGTATCCACAGCACCGCCTTGCTCACCAGCAACCGCGCCAGCGCCAACCGCCGCCGCTGCCCGGCGGAAAACTTGTTCACCACCACGTCCTCGAAGCCCGCAAGGCGTACCCGGTCCAGCGCCGCGGGCACCTGCATGCGCCCGGGCCTGCCCAAGGCATCTGCCACGCGCAGGTTTTCGTGTGCGGTCAGCTCGCGCTTGATGCCATCCATGTGGCCCACATAGGCCATGTGGGTATGGTAGTCAGAGCCGAGGCGGTAAATGCATTCGCCATTGAACAGAATATCGCCCGCATCCGGCCGGCGAATACCACACAGCATGCGCAGCAGGGTCGTCTTGCCAGTGCCGTTGCGACCCTCAACCAACAGCGCCTGTCCAGGGCCGATGGAGAAATTCAGGTCGGAGAACAGCACCCTGTCGTCCCTGGAGCACTCCAGGGATTGGCCGACTAGGCTCATGAGATTCGCTTACTCCCGGGGCGGTCGCCGCTGCGTGGCGGCGCCAACCATCTTTGTGTAGTGCCTTTGTGGTGGAAACCGACCGCTCGCGCCTTGACGCCAGTCAAAGAGCAAAGGGTGGATACCGGGTGGATCTTAGCGGATTCTGCGGTCTCCGGGCGGCTTTTTGTGTTCGCGATAAAAAGGGCCGGATGCCCGATCAGGCGAATCCGGCCAGACGCGCGAAAGCCCAAGATCCACTCAGCAGCGGCGCATCCGGCCGCATCCCGCTGCCCGCAAAATAGCGCCAGCTACACGGACGATCCCAATTGATTAAGCTTAGCCAGGTTTGGTGGGAATTTAATACACTTTGATCGCCAAACCGTGACTGGCCGCACAGGACCGGACCTGCGCGGGACCGACAAAGGCGCGGCGGGCAGATCAGCCGCCGTCTTCGGCCACGTCCGCCGCTTCGCTGAAAAAGTACAGGCCACAAGTAATGTGCTGGCGGTCGGGGCCGTCGTAGCCGGACACCTGCCGCGCCCTCGCGTTGATATCGAGCAGGCTGCGCATCCCGACCTGCTCGACGGCATCGCGCAGTGCCTGCACCGCCGCCGGTGGGATGGTGTCGTAATGCACGATCCGGTCAAGGAAGGCCGGCTGTCCGCCCTGGGTGTTGTGGACGGCTGCAGACAGGTGGCTGTACACGGCCCGGCTGAGGTAATAGAGCTTCTCCTCCACGCCCTCGCTGGGCACAAAGGCCTCGGTCCGCAATCGCACGCTGTCATTTTCCAGCGTCACGGCGCCGACGCGCAGCAGTTCGTCCAGGATGGCCCGCGGCCGTACGTCCTTGCTGACAGTCTCGGCCAGTGCGTCAAAGCTCGCGCCACCCCCATCGCCCGAGCGCGGGAGCAGGCGCGGGTGGCCAGCCGGATCCAACCAGCGGGGATCAGACAGCCAGGCACCGACCAGGCGACTGCCCAGTGAAACGGCCAAAGGGACTGCGGTTCGCCCGGCAGGGTGCTCGCGAATCCGCTTCACATCCTTGCGGTGCACGCCGGTGAGCACACTCACCCGGCTGTCAGTGGTCGGCTTGCCAGGCAGGGCAAAGTCTTGCTCTGCCACCTCGACCAACACCCGCTTGGTCAGTTCCACGATTGCCGGTAAGGTCACGCCATGCGACAACAGCAGCCGCATCACCGGCTTGAGGACCCGGCGTACAGCGGCGAGAACCGTGGCTGAGAGCGGCGAGACTTCGTCCATTGCTGAATGTGAAACTTCCGTACTGAAAATCGATCCTATCCTGCCGCAGGATCTGTTTCTATGAATTCCTGCATGGTTAAACGGCATACACCTGGCCTGCCAGGATAAGCCCCAACATGCCGAAAAGCAGTTTAGCCCGGCGAGGAGCCCGACATGAATGAGAATCCGCACCACCTGGTGCTCGCCAGCAACAACGCCGGCAAGGCGCGGGAAATTGGCCAGCTACTCGCTGGATGCAATATCAGCGTGCGCCCGCAGTCGGATTTCGCGGTCCCCGAGGCGGCAGAAACCGGGCTGACCTTCGTCGAGAACGCCCTGATCAAGGCCCGCAATGCGGCCCGGCACAGTGGCCTGCCAGCCATCGCCGACGACTCGGGCATTGAGGTAGACGCCTTGAATGGCGCCCCGGGCATCTACTCGGCGCGCTATGCCGGCCCGGACGCCGACGATGCCGCCAACAACGCCAAGCTGCTTCGGGCCCTTGCCGCGGTCGCCGACGACGAACGCACCGCCCGTTTCCAGTGCGTGATGGTGTACCTGCGCCACGCCGAAGACCCGACGCCCTTGATCTGCCAGGGTACCTGGGAAGGCCGCATCCTGCACAGCCCGCAGGGCGACAACGGCTTCGGCTACGACCCGCTGTTTTTCGTCCCGGGGGAGAACTGCAGCGCGGCCGAACTGCCCGCCGCGACCAAGAACCGGCTAAGCCATCGCGGCCAGGCCTTGCGGCGGCTGCTGACCGCCCTGAGTGGCTGAGCCCGGCCACAGTTCAAGCGCAAGCCGCCCCGGTCCCGACCTTGTGGCGCCTGGTGCGCGCGTTTTGGGGCTCTACTGCTGTTCACTTGCCGTCGCCGAGGCGCGGTCATCGAGCCAGAGCAGCAGCCGGTCGATATCTGGGGAATGGGCCAAGCCGCGCATCTTGGCTTCGCCGAAGGCCGCGCGCGCCGGGCCGTACTGGCCCATGTGCAGATAGGCCATGCCCATGCCGATGAAGGGCCGGGCCCCGGGGTCGCCCAGGCTGATGGCCTGCTGGAAACTGCGCACCGCCGCAGCATAATGCTGCTTCAGTAGCTGCATGCCGCCCAAGCGGGTATGCGCCTCGCCCCATTCGGGCCGTGCCTGGACGACTCGTTCATAGGCTGCCAGGGCGCCGGCGACATCACCCTGTTCGGCCAACGATTCCGCCTGTTCCAACCCCGTTGCCGCCCGCCCCTGCACCGCCCCGGCAGTCGCCAGGACCAAAGCCAGCAGGACGGGGGCCATAACCGAGAAACTTTGCATGACGAATCGGACTCCGCAAAAACTGGGCGCCCGACTTCCACCGGGCGCCCAGATTGGAGAGATTACTTCAAGGCGCCCTTGCCGTAGCGCTCTTCGAAGCCCTTGCGCACCTTGTCGATCTGGTCCTTGCTCATGCCTTCGAAGTACCAGCTATGCCCATCGATGGGCTTGAAGTACTTGTCGAGCATGGCATCGGCGAACTGCTCATTACCGTCCTTTTTCATTGCGACTTCCTTGAGTTCCGGGATCCACTTTTGGTAGGTGTGCTTGGCGACCTCGTACAGCCCATGCCACCAGGTGTAGTCCGGGCCGCTCATGGAAGCGCCATGCCGCGCACGCCGCCCCTCGTGATGCCAGATCTCCCACCAGGTCCACTCGATCTCGTCGTCGAACGGCGCCGCCGTAATGTAGCCCGCCTTCTGCAATTCACCCATGACGGCGGCGATCGGCTTGGCGAACTTCTCGTTGTACAGATCCACCACGTCATCGAACTGCTTGTAATGCCCTTCGATCACCCCCTCGCTGTGGCAGGCCGCGCAGATCTCCTGCATCTTGCCGCGGCGATCCTTCCAGGTCAGGACCTCGACCACCTTCGAACCCTTGGCTTCGTCGCCGACCTTTGGAATGGCGCCACCTTCATTGACGTCGAACTCCTGGCCGTTTTCCAGCTTCACCAAGTTGATCTTGGTCGAGATAGGAGGGCGCAGCGTCCAGGAGATGCGCTCACCGACATTGTGAGTCTTGCCCTCGATGCCGCCGGCACTCATGTGACAGGTGGCGCAGGTCGGCGCCGCCGAGTAGTCGATACCGGCAACCCATTTGTCCGAGTCGAGGTTCATCTCGTCGACCTTGGCGCGGTAGATGATGCCGTGCTTGGACTCGTTGTAGACCTCGATCTGCGGGTGGTCCGGTCCGACGTGGCACTTGCCGCAAGTGTCGGGCGTGCGGGCCTGGGCGCGCGAGAAGCGGTGCCGACCGTGGCAGGCAGTGCATGAACCCAGGGAACCATCGGGATTGATGCGGCCGATGCCGGTGTTCGGCCAAGTGCCCGGCGTGGGCTTGCCGTCCTTGCCGATTTCGATGGCGCCACCGTGGCACTGCTTGCAACCGGCGTTCACCGCGGCGGGGCCGCCGACCACTTCGCCCAGCAGGTTGTCCAGCGAGGCGAGGATCTGGCCAGCCTTGGCGTGGTGCGAACCGTCCATTTCCTGGAACTCGTTGTCATGGCAACGCGCGCAGTCTTTGGGCGTCACGATGATGGAAATGCGCTGCTTCTTGTGCTCGAAGCCATCGGTATCACCCGGTTCCGCCTTGTGGCAGTCCAGGCAGTTGACGCCGACTTGGCCGTGTTGACTATCGTTCCATTCCTTGGTCAGGCCCGGATTCTCGGTCCAGTGGCAATCGACGCACTCCTGCCCGGCCGGATCACCCCAGTCTTTACCCAATTCCCCGCCTGGACGCGCCGCGTCCGCAGCGCCGACCCATAACAGGCCGCCCAGCAGGGCCAAGGACATCCAGCCGTGGCGCAGTGGACCGCGTTCTCTACTTGTATCCATAGTGCAGTTCCTCCCCTCGCGAGGCCGGCAAGCGCGGCCTGTTATCGAATAAGCACGGGTATTTTGGTGAAACACGCCCAAGCCAGACCGCCAGCAGGCCGTCACAGTCAAGGCGCCGGACTTTTCTAACACCCGGGAAAAGGCCCGAACCTTGAGCAACCTCAAGAATTGCCGGCTACTGTTGACCCAGGTAAAAGGCCGGGGGTTTCCAGGGTCCGCATGAGCAACTAGGCTTGATGAACATCAAGTAAATGTGCACCCCGCCGTAGCCAAATCGACCGGCACCAGGCCCGGTACACGCCGCGAACCGTTTGTCCCTTGGCTGGAAGACGCACTGGAGGAGAGGACGGGATGAGACCCGCGACGCGACTGCCGACGGCGGAACTGGTCCGCTCGCTACCGCTGTTCCACCCGCTGGACGCAGAACCGCTGAACCGGATAGCCGACGCCGCACGTTCCCTGGTGTTGGCGCGCGGCACCACGGTCATCGACCGCGGCGCTCAGCTGGACGGTTTTTACGCCGTGCTGGAAGGCACGCTGAAAATCTTCCTGTTGTCGTGCAACGGCACCGAACGGGTGATCCGGCTGCTGACTCCCGGCGACTCCTTCGGCGAAGCCATCATGTTCAACAACCTGCCGAGCCCGGTCTATGTGCAGGCCCTGAGCGACGTCGAACTCTGTTATTTCCCCAAGGAGCATGTCTACGACGCCCTCGCCAATCAGCCGAGATTCACACAGTGCATGCTCAAGTCCCTCAGTCAGATGCTGCACCAACTGATCGGGGACCTCGAGGCCTGCTGCATGCAGAACGCGCGGCAACGCATTGCGCACTATTTGCTCTGCCAGGCCCGGCAAGGGCCGGACCATTGTCTTGCGGTGCAGTTGCCGGCCAGCAAGGCAGTGGTCGCATCGACGCTCAACCTGTCGGCCGAGACCTTTTCGCGGGAACTGCACCAGCTGGCGCGCGAAGATCTGATCGCCATCCGGCACCGCACCATACTGCTTACCGACAGCGGCGCCCTGACCATGCTCGCCGAGCAGGGACGTACGCCTGCCAGCAACCACTGACGGGCGCAGCAGCCAGGCCCGGGCCAAGGACGGCAGGAGTGTCTATGGCGCGCGGCCAGCCGGCGAGGAACTTGCTACTGCCGGGTATCGGCCGGCTCGACGCCCAGCACCCGCTCGGCAAAGGATGCGTACATCAGCAGCTCCCAGAGCATGGCGCTGTTGTCGCACCGGCCCGACTCATGCTGATCGACCAGCTGGCGCAGGTAGGCCTCGTCGAACAAGCCGGTGCCAACAAGCGTCGCGCCGAGCACGGCCGACCGCAGCCGCTCCCGCAGGGGGCCACGGAACCAGCGCGCCAGGGGTACGTCGAAGCCGCGTTTGGGCCGGTACATGACGTTGTGCGGCAACTGCGGCTCCAGGGCCTTCTTGAACAGGTATTTGCCCTCATGGCCGTGCAGCTTCCAGCCCGGCGGCAGGGTCGCGATCCACTCTACCAGGTGATGATCGAGCAAGGGCACGCGCACCTCCAAGGCATGTGCCATGCTGGCCCGATCCACTTTGTGCAACACCGCGACCAGGAAGGTCTTGAGATCCAGGTATTGCACCAGCGACAGCGGATCCTCGACCTGCGCGCGCGCCGCATGGCCACGCAACACTTCCCGCGCATGATAGCCCTGCAGCTCGCGTTTGAAGTCCGCGCTGAACAGCGCCGCACGGTGTTCGTCGGTCATGCGCGAGACACTGTGGAAGTAACCGTCTACCGAATCGCGGGCCAGGCCCTGCAGGGTGGACTTGGCGCGAAAATGCCGCGGCGCCCAGTCGGCCTTGGGGAAACACTGGCCCAGCGCGCCGAACACCGGCCGCCGCAGCTGTAGCGGCAGCCAGCCGCGCACCCGCTCCTCGTACAGGTGCAAGCGGTAGCGACGATAGCCGGCGAAACTCTCGTCGCCACCGTCGCCGGACAGGGCCACGGTCACGCGCCGCCGCGCCGCTTCACAGACCCGGTAGGTCGGCATCGCAGAGCTGTCGGCGAAAGGTTCGTCGTACAGTTCGGCGAGGCGATCGACCAAGCTGAAATCATCCGGGTCGGCGGTGTAGACACGATGATCGGTGTGATACCGGGCCGCGACCTCGGCCGCAAATTCCGCCTCGTTGAACTGGGGGTCGTCGAAGGCAATGGAACAGGTCTTGACCGGGCGCGAATCCAGGCCGGCCATGGTCGCCACCACGGCACTGGAATCGACCCCGCCGGAGAGGAAAGCGCCCAGCGGCACCTCGGCCACCAGGCGGATACGCACCGCTTCGCGCAGCCGTTCGAGCAGTTCTGCGGCGGCAGCATCAAAGCTGCCGGCGTAGGACGTGCTGAAGGCCAAGTCCCAATAGGCAAGCGGCGCCGGCAAGGCGCGGGCATCCCCCGCAACGGTCAGGGTATGACCCGGTTCCAGCTTGTACACGTCGGCCAGGATGGACCTGGGTTCGGGGACGTAACCGTAGGCAAAGTAGTCTTCGACCGAACGCGGATCAATGGCCCGTCGCAGGTCGGGGTGTGCCAGCAGGGTCTTCAGCTCGGAGCCGAATAACAGCTCCCCGTCGGCAAGCAGGGTGTAATACAGCGGCTTGATGCCGAGGCGGTCACGGGCGAGAAACAGCTGGCGCCGATTGCGATCCCAGACGGCGAAGGCGAACATACCCCGGAAGCGTTTAACACAGTCACCACCCCACTCCTCCCAGGCGTGGACTATGACCTCGGTGTCCGAGTGGGTGCGAAACACATGCCCGGCCGCCTGCAGTTCGATGGTCAACTCGACGAAGTTGTAAATCTCGCCGTTGAACACCACCACCACCGAGCCGTCCTCGTTGAACAGCGGTTGCTGGCCGGTGGCGAGGTCGATGATCGACAGCCGCCGGTGCCCCAGCCCCAGGCCCGGCTCCAGGTGCAGACCGGCCTCGTCGGGGCCGCGGTGTGCCTGACTGTCGTTCATGCGGCCGAGCAGCGCGCGGTCCGGGGTGGTGCGCGAGCGGGTGTGCAGAATGCCGACGATGCCGCACATGGTTCAACCCCCCGCCGCCACGACCAGCCGCTCCGGCGCCTTGGCGCGGAGCACCCCCTCATACAGCGCGGCGTAGCGCGCCATCATGTTGGCCAGACTGAAGCGCGTCTCGACGCGCTGCCGCGCCGCTGCGGCGTGCGCGGCACGGCGCGCCGGGTCGATCACATAGGCCTGCAGCGCCACGGCCAGGGCGGTCGGATCATTGGGCGGCACCAGTGCCCCGGTGGCGCCGTCGGCCACCAATTCCGGATTGCCGCCGACCGCGGTGGCGACCACTGGCAGGCCGCAGGCCATGGCCTCGAGGATGGTATTGGATATCCCTTCGGCCTGCGACGGCAGCACGAACAGATCCAGCGCCCGCAGCAACCCGGGCACGTCGTCGCGGCTGCCCGGCAGCCAGGCCTGCTCGGCCAACCCGGCCCGCGCCAGCAGCGCCTGGCACTCGGCCCGCAGCGGGCCGTCGCCGATCAGCACCAGGCGCAGCCGCGCCGCCTGGGTCGGCACCAGGCGCGCGAGTTCCACGAAAGCCTGCGCCAGGTTGCGCTGATCCTTCACCCCGTGCATGCGCCCGACCGTCCCGATCACCAGACTATCGGGCGACGCGAAGCCCGCAGGCAGGCCGGCGCCGTCACCGGGGTGGAAGCGGGCGGTATCGACGCCGTTGTAGATCCGCGTGAGGCGCGCCGGCGGGATACCGACCGCGTCTACCAGGTAGGTTTCGAGCTCCCGCGACAAGGGCACATAACGGTCCACCAGCGGACTGTGCAAGCGCCGCAACAGCCGGTACTTGCGCGAGCGGCCGTCCGGGTCGAACACGTCCCAACCGTGTTCACCATGCACCCGCGCCGGCACCCCGGCCAGCCAGGCCGGCAACAGGGCTTCGAGGCAGCCGAGGTTGCGGGTGTGGACAACTGCGGGACGCAGCGTACGGAACAGCCGGTACAGGCGTAGCCAGGCCCCCGGGTCGTGTCCGGGACCTTTGTGGATCGCGTATACGCTGACATCGGGGCGCGCGATCCGACGGCGGAAATCGGTGTAGTCCGTGAGGCACACGATCGCATGCCGAAAACGCGCTTCGGGAAGGCGATTCACCAGGTTGACCACGCCGTTCTCGAGGCCGCCGATCCCCAGGCGGTAGATGACATGGGCCACCAGCGGGCGCCGGTCGCCATTGCTTGCACCCCCGAGCGGAACAGCGCGCGGTTTCATTTGAGCCCCAAAGCCGGATTATATTTTTGCGCGATTATGGCACAGGGCGGCCGGCGCCCGGACTCAGACCTGGGCATAAGCCGCCTTGGTGCCAATCCAGCGCCGCACCAGCGCCGCGACTTGGTGCGGATGCCCGGCCAACAGCAGGTCCGCGGCCCGCTGCACGCGCGGCACCAGGTCCTGATCGCGCAACAGATCGGCAACCCGAAATTGCAGCTCGCCGGTCTGGCGCGTGCCCAGCACCTCTCCCGGCCCACGCAGCTCCAGGTCCTTCTGCGCCACGACGAAGCCGTCGCCGGTCTCGCGCAGCACCCCGAGGCGTTCGCGCGCTTGGGCGCCGAGCGGCGGGTGATACATCAGCACGCAGTGGCTCTGCACCGCCCCCCGACCGACCCGGCCGCGCAGTTGGTGCAGTTGCGCCAAGCCGAGGCGCTCGGGGTTCTCGACGATCATCAGGCTGGCGTTGGGCACGTCCACGCCCACCTCGATCA
>JBFZDU010000407.1:0-9996 GCA_041307205.1 Gammaproteobacteria bacterium
TTCCACCACCACCTCGCCCATGTCGCGCTGTTCCGCGGCCAAGGCACCGAGACTGGCGAACAGGGTCGCCAGGAATAGACTGCTGCGCATCAGAACCCCCAGGATGTACTGCCGGTCGGGGCCTTGTCAGCGCGGCGCGCCGGCGCAATGCCCCTGTTTTTTTCAAAGCCGCAGGATAGTCAGGGGGGCGCGGCGAGACAATGCGACTGATTGTCGCACCCGCAGTCGGGTCGGCACTCAGTCGTCCTTGGGAATGAAGTTCTCAACAAATTCCCGGGCCAGCGCGTCGCCTTCGGCCAGCTGGGCCTCCGACATCTCCGCGCGCACTTTGTCGCGCAGTTCGGACGCTTCTGCGACCTGCTGCGCGGCCGCCACCGACAGCCAGGCGTAGGCCTTGACCAGATCCTTCGGCAGGTCTTCACCGCGGTAGTAAATCTCGCCCATGGTCAACTGGGCATAGGGCTCGCCTTGCTCAGCGAGCGGGCGATAGTATCCGGTGGCAATGTCCTCGGCCGACAACCCGGACTCGTCAGCGGCCCAGGCGGGCATGGCGACCAGCAGCACCAGCAACAACAGCAATTTCTTCATACCCAGTTCCTCCCGATACCCGTGGACCTTGGTCCCTCCGCCGGGAAGGCTACTAGCTCGGATCCCGGCGGTCCAGCTTGCGACCGCCGGGCGCCCCGGGCGTTGCGGCGTGGCTCAAGATGCCGGCTTGGTGGCTTCGGTGGGTGCCGCCGGGGCCGCCGGTTGGCCGGCCTGCTGCACCCGGTGCTGCAACTGATCCCACCAGTCGGCGAGGTAACCCTGGCGCCACAGTCCGCCGAGGGCACTCAGCAGTACCAGCAGAAACAGGTAGAACTTCCACGGCCGCTTCTTCTCGGCGAAGGGATCGCGCAGCATGCGCTCGGCACCGCGCGGCAACACGGCGGTACCAGTGAGGGTGGCGCCGAACGGGATATTGATCTTGGCCAGGGTGTTGACGGCCCAGCCGTTGGCGTCCAACAGCGGACCGAGATTGCGCTGGCGCAGCTTCAGATAGGCCATGATCATGGCCGGCCCGGAAATCAGCAGTACCAGGCCACCGAGCGCCAGTGGCATCTGCCACAGGGCCAGGCCCAGGAGCCCGGTCAGCACCGCGGCCAGCGCGGTGCCGATAGCGCCCACGGCCAGGCCGATCGCGGCGAAGATCCCGGCAAACTTGCCGATGTCGAACGGTGTGGGCGGCACCTTGCCACCCGCCGTCACCGCCGCGGCATCGGCAATGCCCTGGCTGGCGCCCGCATCCACGGCCTGATCGCGTTCGCCGGCGAACTTCTCGATCTGCTGCGAAACCATTCGGGCGATGCGCTTGTAAGGCGACCAGAAGGCCTGCGACACGCTGATCGGGTGGTCGATGATCTTGACAATGGTCGCGTCCCAGTCGCCGCCGTGACGGTCGTAGAACACCCCGTTGCGCCCGACCATGAGGTTATCGGCATCGCCGCCGGTGAAAGCCGCGGCGATGGTCATCTGCGCCGCGCCGCCGCGGCGGCGGCAGTCACAGTAGGCCAGGTAGGTCCGACTCAGCGCGGCCAGCGTGCTGTGCGCCGCGATGTCCTTGACCTGCACGCACAGCTCGCAGCTGCGCCCGTCGAGGTATAGGGTACCCGCCTGGAAAATGGCCTTGCGCTGCGGCGTGTAGAAGTCGCGCAACGAAACGAAGTTGTGCAGCAGGGTGTCGAGGTGCCGGTAGTAATGCACCAGCCGGTCCACCGCCTCGATGGCGTTGGCGGCATCTTCCAGCTCCTTGTCCTGGGCGATCAGGTCCTCGATGGCCGCCCGGGTGCCGCCCCCGGCGAGTTCCTGCACGCGCGCCAGGCCGAGCGGTGCCACCTCGACCCCGCGCATGGCGGCTTGCCAGGCCGCATGGGCCGCGAAGCGGTTGCAGATATCCGCCCACTGCGCCTCGGTCAGCGCGTCCCGTTCGCCAAGCAGGGGGACGACCACCTGAGCGCGCAGCGCCTGCAGTGCGTCCGACCAGGCTGGGTTCAGGCCCTTGCTCAGCGGCAGGGCACGATCGGCTTCGACCCGCGCCAGCGGCAAGGCCGCGATCTCGGTCGTGGCGGCCGACAGGGTCTTGAGTGCGAGCGCCGTGTAGTCACCCTCGGCCGGGTTGAGCGGCCCGGCGGCGTGCGGGTCGAACGCGGCGAGGCGGGCGCGGGTGAAATAGTCATCGATCTTTGCCCGGACCGCGGCGAACACCTCGGCCGCCTCCGCCGTGTGCTCGCCCAGCGGCAACAGCCGGGCAGCATCGGTTTTGGCTTCGGCCCACCAGGCGATATGGTCCGTGGCGGCCGCGAAGAAGCGGTCGCACAGTTCCTGGTCGACCCCCTCCGCCCCGCTGCGGTCCGGCACCGAACCGACGCATGCCATGATCTCGGTGATCGCCTGGGCCAAGTCCGGATCGGGCGCCGCCGACGCCGGTACCACGCCGTCGCCGTTGAAGCGCGTCTCGGCAAAGATCCGGTGGGTATCGGCGGTATCTTCGGCGGTAATGACCGCGGCATCCGCCTTGCCCAGGTTCGCCAGTACGCGCTGCGCCGACCTGAGCACCCGGCGCCCTTCGTCGTTGCTGTCGTCGATGGCGGCGAGTGGCAGACCGTCCGCCGGCTGCAGCAGTTCGCCCGGGTCCCTGATCAGGCTGCAGGTCCAGCGCGTCGCCGCCAGGACCTCGGGCACGCGGATGCGACCATCGCCGTCGGCGTCCAGCAGCGCTAGGGTATGGGCGTCGAACTCCACCCCCGTGGCGGGGCAACTCAGCGCGGCCCACAGTTTCTGGTCCAGTTCCGGCAAGTTGCGGATGTCCTCGCCGGTTTCGATCAGCACCTGGTCGAAGCCACCCAGGCGCGTGAAACGCCAGCGGTGACCCTGGGTGCGCGACAGTAATGCCATGGCATGCTCCTCCTGGAATTGACGGGTTGCCGCCGCGCAGCGCGCCGACCGCGTGCGACCGGCGCGACTATGGCGCAAAGTTCCGGGAGCGGGAAGCGTGAATTCGCCGACCGGGCGTTGTCGGCGCAGCGTTCTTCTGGCCAGGATCAGCTGGCCCTGGCGCGTCTTGCCGAGGGCATGGGTGCCGCCGCCGGTGCTAGGGCCGGCGCGGGTCCCGCGGGAAGGGGACGACTTTGCGCTCGGGGTGGCGTGGCGCTGCCGGCGGCGTGCCGGCGTCATCGCCCGACGGCAGGTCGAGTTCCACCCGTTCGAGCCGGGTACCCAGCAACAGCACGTAGCCGGTGCGCCGCCCCACCCCTTCGGCGCTGAATTCGAAGCGGAACATGCGGCGGATGCGCAGACCGTCACGGGTCCAGCGCAACCCCATGCGCGCAAAGGCGACGGTATCGTCGAGCAGTTGCACGCCGCGTTGCTCGCAGGACACCCGGCTGATGGCGTTGGCCAGTTCGCGCGCGCGGGCACTGTCCAGCCAGAACAGGCCGGCGGCGCCGAACAGGGCGATCAGAAACAGGCTGGACATGGCGGCAAAGATAACCGCTCGCCGGGCCGCAGCGCGACCCCTGGCGTGATTCTTGACCCCGGACTGCGGGCGGCGCGCCCTCAGTTCGGCTGCCAGTTACCGCTGAACCTCTGCAGTTGCTCGGGATTGAGGCGGTAATTGGCGTGCAGCAGCCGCACCACGGCCCGGTCGAGCCGGGCCGGGTTGCCGGCGGCGTCGCAATAGCGCCAGGCCCGGTTCTCGACCAGCAGGCACAGGGTGTCGAGCAGGTCGTCGAGGCGGATGGTGTAGCTGTTGCCCAGCTGCTCGAGTTGCGCCAGGTCCAACGGCCGCCCGGCCGCACGCTGGGTCTCCACCAACAAGGCCTCCAGGGCCACATCCCAAAGGGGTTCGTCAGAGTGTGTCGTTTCCATGGCCGAGAATGTCGCTCGGGTCGGCGAGAACTTGAGGCGGTTCGCGCAGTTTGGGACCCCCGTTCCGACGCCCGCGGCAGTGCGGCCGGCCGCGTGGCACGCCAGTGCGTCCCGGCGGCGCCGGTTTTCCCCGGCCGGATCCGGGTTGATGCGCCCGCGCGGCACCACCACCATGCAGCCCATGCATACCCTGGATACCCTGCCGTTCGACAACAGCTATGCGCGCCTGCCCGAGGCCTTTCATACCCGCCAGCCGCCCACGCCCCTGACCGGGGCGCGCCTGATCGCCTTCAACCCAGGCGCCGCGGCCTTGATCGGCCTGGACCCGGCCGAGGCCGAACGCCCCGAACTGGTGGCTTACCTGGGCGGCGCGCAGCCGCTGCCGGGCAGCGATCCGCTGGCGATGCTCTATGCCGGGCACCAGTTCGGGCACTGGGTGCCACAGCTGGGCGATGGGCGGGCGCTCCTGCTGGGCGAAGTAACAGGCCCAGACGGCCACCGCTGGGACCTGCACCTCAAGGGCGCGGGACAGACCCCCTACTCGCGTGACGGCGACGGTCGGGCGGTGCTGCGCTCGTCCATCCGCGAGTATCTGGGTTCGGAGGCGATGCACGGCCTGGGCATCCCCACCAGCCGCGCCCTGTGCCTGATCGGCAGCGACGAGGAGGTCTACCGCGAGCGTATCGAGACCGGCGCCATGCTGGTGCGCATGGCGCCCAGCCACGTGCGCTTCGGCAGCTTCGAGGTGTTCTACTACCGCAACCAGTTCGACCATCTGCGCCGGCTCGCCGACTATGTGATCGCCGAGCACTTCCCGGACCTGCTGGGACAGACCGCCCCCTATGCCGCGCTGCTCGCCGCCGTGGTGCAGCGCACCGCCCGGCTGCTGGCACAGTGGCAATTGGTGTGTTTTGCCCACGGGGTCATGAACACCGACAACATGTCGGTGCTCGGCATCACCCTGGACTATGGCCCGTTCGGCTTCCTGGACGACTACGACCCGGGCTTCGTCTGCAATCACTCCGATCGCTGGGGGCGCTACGCCTTCGACAAGCAACCCGAGATCGGCCTGTGGAACCTCACCTGCTTCGCGCAGGCCCTGCTGCCGCTGCTCGACCCCGACGACGGTGCGGCCGCGGCGGCGCAGGCACGGGACATCCTCGCCGGCTACGAGCCCGAACTGGTGCGGACCTACGCCGACGGCATGCGCGCCAAGCTCGGCCTGCGCAGCGCGCAGCCGGCGGACCGCGACCTGGCGGCCGCATTTCTCGCCCGTCTGCAGGCCAACCGGGTCGATTACAGCAACGCCTTCCGGGCCCTCGGCGGCTTGCGGCGTGACGCTGCCACGGGCGACGCGCCGCTGCGCGACCTGTTCCTCGACCGCAGCGCCTGCGACAGCTGGATCCTGGATTACCGCGCCCGGCTGCGCGCCGAGGACAGCGACGACGCCGGCCGGGCCGCGGCCATGCAGGCCGTCAACCCCCGCTACGTGCTGCGCAACTACCTGGCGCAGCGGGCGATCGAGCGCGCCGAACAGGGCGATTATGCCGAGATCGAACGGCTGCGCCGGCTGCTGGCGAATCCTTACGCCGAGCAGCCGGAACACCGCGCCTACGCCGCCCCGCCACCCCCCGGCGGCCGCGAACTGGTGGTCAGCTGTTCGTCTTGAGTCAGGCCGCTGCCGTGCTAAGCTCCCGCGTCCCAGTCCGTCGATCCCGCCCGCCAGCGATGCGCGTTTCCTTCAGCGAGCTCCCCGGTCGTCACGAACGCCATTACCGGCGACGGCTCAATAATCTGCTGTTTCCCAGACCCATCAGCGGCCCCACGGACGAGGCCTTGCTGGAGGCCCAGCGGCTCGACCACGAAGAACTGCTGTCCTTCCTGACCGAACTGCGCAGCGCCGTGCAGCGCGCGGTGGAACTCAAGCCCACCGTGGACACCCAGGTGGTGCTGGATCTCAAGAGCGACCTCGACCGCCTGTACGAAACCGCGGCGGCCCTGGCGGACAACCAGGACGGCAACCAGAGCGCCCTCCGCCAACTGATCGCAGTCATCATGCGGACCGTGTGGGCCGGCACCGGCGGGGATCCCCTGGCCGAAGCGGAACTCGAACAGGAAGAGGCGGCGCGCACCGCGCACTTCGCCCTGCTGCGGCAGCCCCTGGTGGCCGAGCTGCTGCACCCGGACACCTTGATCGCAGCGGACGAGTTGCTGCCCACCCTGCTGTCGGAGTCGGCCGCCGCGGTGGCGGCAGCCGCCGAACTGTTCGACGCCGATCAGTTGACCGAACTGTGCAGTGCCGGCCAACGGTTGCTGGACACGCAGGATCCCGGCGCCAGCCTCTACCCGGACGCGCGGGAGCGCCTGGCACAGCTGGTGCAACGGCTGACGACGCTGCACCCGCCGGCCAGGTTCAACTGACGGGCAGCGGCCCCTTCGGCAGCTGCCAATAACCGGCGTTGTGGCGGTGCAAGACCGCGTACTGCGCTTGCATGCGCAAGCTGATCACCCAGCCCAACGCCATCGTCCGTGACCACCTGAACGCCCAAGATCACCCCTTTACTGTTTGACACCGAACACGGTTACTCAGTCGTCCGTCAACTCGATGGTCCCGTCGACCGACACCGCCAGCCGTTGCGTCCCCGCCTCCAGTACCGGGGCGGCGGCCGCCATGTCGGCCTCCATGGCCATGGCGCGCAACATCGGCCGCGGCACCGGACCGCCGGCGCTGTTGACATTGACCCGCACCAGGCGATAACTGCTGCGGCCCAGCTGCCTGGTGAGCAGCTTGGCGCGGGCGGTGAAGCTGTCCAGGGCCTGGGTGGTCAGGCCCTCGTCGGCGGCGCGGCGGGCGGCGTCCGACACCTCGAAACCCAGCGACTGGACGGCCAGTTGTTCCTGCAGCTTGCCGACCAGTTCGCTGAGCGCCGCGGCCTCGCGGCTTTCCAGGCGGATCGCCTGGCTGACGCGCCAACCGGTCAGTTTGCCGCTGCGGTAGACGGGCTGGGTCTGGTAGCTCTGGGTCTGGACCTTGACGCCGGCGGTCGCCTTGGCCTGGGCGATGCCCCAGTTCACCGCCTGGTTGACCTCGTCGGCCAGGCGGGCGGGCTGGCTGCCCTCGCGCTGGGCATAGAGCACCGCCACCAGCAGGTCGTTGTCGACCTCGGCGGAGGCCTCGACACTGAAGTTGATCAGGTTGTGGGTCGGTCCCTGCTGCTCGGCGGCAAGGGCCACCGGCAGGGTCAGGATGGCAAGCAGTGCGGACACGGCATAGCGGGCGGACATGAGCGGCTCCTCGATGGCAGGGATTCCCGGGGCCGCCATTGTAGCGGCCCCGGGCGCACTGCCGACGGGCGCCGGTTGCGACCCGGCAAAACGGGCGGATCTGCTTATGTACCCGCTTGGTCGACCGGCCGGTTCAGTCCGGCAGGATCTCAGCAAGGTAGCGGGGGCCGCCGAGCTGGGTCATCTGGCGCAAAATCCAGCGCTGGCGCTCCCGCACGTAGGCAGACGGGGCGTCGGCCCGCAACCGCACCGGGTTGGGCAGCACGGCCGCCAGCAGGGCCGCCTGTTCCCGGCTGAGCTGCTCCGGCGCGCGATCGAAATAACGGCGGCTGGCGGGGCCTACGCCGAAGGTGCGCTCGCCCATCTCGGCGATGTTCAGGTAGACCTCCAGGATCCGCCGTTTCGGCCAGAGCAACTCGATCCAGGCCGTGTACCAAGCCTCCAGCCCCTTGCGCAGCAGGCTGCGGCCCTGCCACAGGAACAGGTTGCGGGCCACCTGCTGGGTCAGGGTGCTGGCGCCGCGCAGCTGCCGGCCGTTGCGGCGCTCGGCCACGGCATCCTGGATGGCGCCGAGATCGAAGCCGTAGTGGACCGGGAATTTCTGGTCCTCGGCGGCGACCACCGCCAAGGCCGCCGCCGGGGCGATGCGCTCCAGCGGGGTCCATGCGTAAGCCTGGGGCGCGCCCTCGCCGAGCCAGCGGTCCAGGATCACCATTGACCCGGGCGGCGGCAGCCAGCGCAGGATCACCACCGGCAGGACGCTCAGCAGCAGCAATGCCAGGCCGAGCCGCACCAGCCAGCGGCGCAGGGTTTTCCTCGGCAAGGGGGATTTGCGGGGCATGGGTTCGACCGGCAGAATCCAAGGACCGCAATGTACCTGCCTTGGGCTGTCGTGCAAGCCCGGCGGGTCGGTCGGGGCGGTTGCCGCCGCCCCAAGGGGTCAGAACGCCGACGCCCGTGGCGACCACCGGAGAACGACATGAACGCATCACTGATCCTGCAGGACCCGGGGCTGTTGCGTGCCGCGGCATTGGTCGACGGGGCCTGGGTGCCGGCCGCGTCCGGCGCGCGCTTTGCGGTGCGCGACCCGGCCAGTGGAACTGAACTCGGGCAGGTGCCGGACATGGCGGCGGCGGACGCCGCCCGCGCCATCGCTGTGGCCGAACGGGCCTGGCCCAGCTGGCGGACCCGCACCGCCGAGAACCGTGCCGCGCTGCTGCGCCGCTGGCATGAGCTGATCCTGCAGCACCGCGACGACCTGGCCAGGCTGATGACCGCCGAATGCGGCAAGCCTCTGGCCGAGTCCCGCGGCGAGGTGGGCTACGGCGCTTCCTTCGTCGAGTGGTTCGCGGAAGAGGGCAAACGGGTCTACGGCGACGTCATCCCCAGCCCGGCGGCCGACCGCCGCATCCTCACCCTCAAGCAGCCGGTTGGTGTTGCAGCGGCGATTACCCCCTGGAACTTCCCACTCGCCATGCTGACCCGCAAGTGCGCGCCGGCGCTGGCGGCCGGGTGCCCGGTAGTGGCGAAACCGGCCGAGCAGACCCCGCTCACCGCGCTGGCCCTGGGGGAACTGGCGCAACGCGCCGGCTTCCCGCCCGGGGTGTTCAACCTGGTGACGGCGGCAGACGGCGCGACCATCGGCCGCGAGTTCTGTGCCAACCCGGCGGTGCGCAAGCTGTCCTTCACCGGCTCGACCGCAGTCGGCAAATTGCTGCTGGCGCAGAGCGCGGCCGGGGTGAAAAAGGTCTCGCTGGAGCTTGGTGGCAACGCGCCCTTCATCGTATTCGACGACGCCGACCTGGATGCCGCCGTGACCGGGGCCATGGCGTCGAAATATCGCAACGCCGGCCAGACTTGTGTCTGCGCCAACCGCTTGCTGGTGCAGGACGGCATTTACGACGCCTTCGCCGCACGGCTGACCGCGGCAGTCGCCAAGCTGCGGGTCGGGCATGGCGCGGCCGCCGGCGTGGATCAGGGACCCCTGATCGACGCGGCCGCGCTGGCCAAGGTGGAAGCGCACGTCGACGATGCCCTGGCGCAGGGCGCGCGCCTGCTGACCGGCGGTCGCCGGCACGCCTTGGGGGGCAATTTCTACGAACCCACGGTGCTGGCCGAGGCCACCGCCACGATGCGGGTGGCGCGCGAGGAGACCTTCGGCCCGGTGGCGCCCTTGTTCCGCTTCCGCAGCGAAGACGAGGCCATCGCCATGGCCAACGCCACCGAGTACGGCCTGGCCGCTTATTTCTACAGCCGCGATCTGGGTCGGGTATGGCGGGTCGCCGAGGCCCTGGAGTACGGCATGGTTGGCGTCAACGTCGGCGTCATCTCCACCGCGGTGGCGCCCTTCGGCGGGGTCAAGCAATCGGGCCTGGGCCGCGAGGGCTCGCGCCACGGCATCGACGAGTACCTCGAACTCAAGTACCTGTGCCTGGGGATCGGCTGACCGCGCCGCCGGCGCGCTTCACTCGGGCAGGCGGTAGAAGCGCACGCTGGCATCGTCGGACGTGCTCAGCAGCAGCCGGCCGTCCGGCGCGAGCACGACCCGCTGGCCGCACAGGGCGTGCTTGCGGAAGGCATGCAGGGTCCGGCCGCTGCGCGGATCGAGCAGCAGCACGGCGCTGTCGGTCTGACGGCTGATGGTGGCCAGGTAACTGCCGTCACGGCTGAACTGCAGGTCGTTGATAATGCCGCGGTGATCGGTCGGAATCGCCTGCATTGCCGCGCCGTCCGCGGGCCAGCGGTACAGCTTGAACCAGCCACTGCCCAATAGGTCGTCGCTACCGGGCTCGAAGGCCAGGGCGC
>JBFZDU010000408.1:0-3097 GCA_041307205.1 Gammaproteobacteria bacterium
AACCTTGCACCTCAAACCTCGCACCTTCAACCTTGCACCTTCAACCTTGCACCTTCAACCTTGCACCTCAAACCTCGCACCTTCAACCTCGCACCTTCAACCTTGCACCTTCAACCTCGCACCTTCGACCTGCCTTGCACCTTCAACCCCTCATCCGGCACCGCGCACGGCCAGACCGCCACCGGCGTCCCGGGATACCGCGCGGCCAGCGCGGCCGAGAGTGCCCCGACCGCCTCGGGATCTCGCCCCATGGCGATCACGAACCCGCCCCCGCCCGCCCCGGCCAGCTTGCCGCCGCAGATGTACGGCCGCAGGGTCTCGAATAACTCGTCAATGAAGGGATTGGTGCATCCCGGGTCCATGCGCTTGTTGATCGCCCAGTGCTCCGCCAGCAGGGCGCCGAAACCGTCCAGGTCGCCCGCGGTCAGGGCGTCGCGCATCGCCAGCGCCAGCCGGGCGATTTCACCGAGGAAGAAAACCATCTCCCGGTCGCGCGCCATCCAGCGGTTGGTGATCGCGCGGAGCAGGTTCTTCGCCAGACGCTGCTGGCCAGTGTACACCAGCAGCAGCCGCCGGCCAAACGCCTCGGCCACGGCCGGAGCAGGGTGCACGGGCTGAACCGAAATGCGCTGCGGCAGGCCCGGCGGCGTGGTCACCATCTTAACCCCGCCTGTGAGGCCGCCGACCTGATCCTGCCAGCCCCCGCCCGTGGTCAGCATTTGTTCGAGGCAAAGGACCTCATCGAATATCTGGACTGAGGGTAAAAGATGCAAGGTAGAAGGTAGAGGCTCCGACTTCGGACCTTGCACCTTCAACCTGTCACCTTGCACGGTGTGCCCTGCACCTTGCACCTCGTCTTCAACCTCGCCATGCAGCGCCGCAAGCGCCGCCAGCACCGCGCCGGCCAGGATCGAGCTCGTTCCCAGCCCCGAGCCGAGCGGGATATGGGCGCCGGTGCTCAGGCGCAACCCGCCGCCGCGCTCCCGCAGCAGATCGGCCAGCGGTTGCCCGGGATCGGCGCCGGGCGGCACCACGCCCCGCAACACCAGCGCTGCCTTGTGCAGGGCAAATGGATCAGACGGGTTGGCATAAGCCAATACCTCACCAGCCAGGTGAGGTTCGAGCGTGGTGTCCAGGTCCCGGCTGACCAGGATCAGGCGCGGCTCCGGCAGCCCGACCACCTCGGCCACGATCGGGTGTTCGCCGCGCAGGGTCACCGCGGCGTTGAGCACGGTGCCGCCGCGCTCGATGCTGTGGGGCGGCGTGTCGGTCCAGCCGCCGCCGAAGTCGATGCGCGCGGCCGCGCGGATACGGATGGGTTGCAAGTTGAAAGTTGAAGGTTGAGGATTCCGGTTGCCAGAGCCCTGGCGGGCGCTCATCGACTTCAACCTTGAATCCGTAACCTTAAACCTGGAACCCTCGATCATGTCGGCCAGCACCCCGAACGCGCGATCCTCCCAGGCGCGGCTGCCGGTGGCCTCGGCCAGCGCTTTGAAGCCGCGGATCTGCACGATGGGGTCTGCCGCCTGCCAGATATCGCCTGCCTGTTGGCCGCGACGCCGGACAGCGCCGGGCGCGGCGCCAAGCAGCGCCTTTGCCTCCGCGGCCGGCTGTTCGGCCTCGATCGCGGCGCCGAAATGCAGGATGGCGATGGTATCCTCCAGCGCTGCCAGCTCAGCCAACAACCCCGGGCCGTCGGCCTGGGCCGCGGCCTCGGCGAGCGAAAGCCGCGGCGCCGCCAGCCACTCGTCCAGCCAACCGGCAGGGGCATAGCGCGGGTCTTGCAGCGGTAGTGCCAGCCGCAGGCCTTCCTCTCGATCTGTCGCGACGGGATGCAGGCGGGCATTCCATAAGGTCTGCTGGTTCGGCGTTGCGTGCGGCCACACCTGCTCGGGCGTCACGCCGGCCTCGACCAGCCACCGCTCCCAGGCCCGGTTCATGAAAGTGGCGTTGCGGGCATCGCAGCGCTGCTTGGGGTCATCGCCCAGGCCGAAAACGCGCGTCACGAACCTGCCGCCCGCGACGGGCATCTGGTGCAGGACCGTGTCCGGCGCCAGGCGCAACGGCGCCCGGGTTTGCACCCCCGCCACAATGGCCGCCCCGTCGAACGTCGACGCGGCCTCCAGCCGGCTGTCCATGATGAGTACCGGCAGCCCATGGGTGCGGATCGGTCCCTCCGCCGCGGCATTGACCAGCACAAGCTGCGCGTCCGTTGCCTTGCCGCCGCCGGCCCACGCTGCGGCCTGCGCGGTCCAGCCGCACAGGCCGGCTAGTTCCGGATCACCGGCAGTCATGCGCCAGTATTCGCGCGATGAACCGAAGTGCACGAAAACTGCGGGCTGCAGCCGCTCTACACCGAACGGCGTGCCGCGCAACCGCTCCCAGATCACGCGGCGCGCGGCCTGAACCGCCGCGGTGGCCGGCCCGTCGCTCGTGTCGGCCAGATACTGCTCGAACGCCGTTGAGCCGGAGAGCGGCATCAGCAGATCACCGTAGAGGTTGAGGGTGGCGTCCGTGACCGCCGCATCCCGGTCGAGCGCTACAAGTTTTTCAGCGGCCGGCGCATCCAGCCAAACCAGACCCGTATCGATCTGTACAGTGCCGTCGTCCGTCACCGCCTCCCAGCGGGCCAGTTCTTCGGCGGATGGCTTGTGCAGATAGGCGCGCACCCGGTGACCGCTGTTCTCGCTGACGTAAACGCCGTGGTTCCGGCCCATCTCCGCCGCCACCGCCGCGGCCACGCCGATCACGCCGGGACGCCGGAATGCCCCGCTGAGCTGCAGATGGTCAAACACAAGCAAGACGTCGCCCGAGGCGATCAGCACACCGGGAGGAAGCTGCGTCGCCAGCCCGCTGAGGCCGATGAGGAACTCGTCAAAGACGGTGGAGGCGCGGCCGTCGGGGAGCACGCGCGGCACCCGGGCGAAGAGTTTGCCGGTGGCCGAGCAGTGGGGCAGACGCTTGGAGTCGCCGCCTGAGTGGATCAACAGGATCCGCTGGAGTGTTTCCAGCCGTCCTTCGGCGCACTCCGCCACCAGGCCCGCCACCTGCGCCAGGGCGTTCAGCGTCGCGCCGCCCGATCCGATCCGCCGGCCGC
>JBFZDU010000409.1:0-3031 GCA_041307205.1 Gammaproteobacteria bacterium
CCCGACCTGCTGCTCGCACGACTGTTCCGGTTCCGTCCCGCCGCCTACTTCGAACTGGAGGCCGGCGGTGCCTGAGCGCACACGCAGCGCACCACCAGGGCGCAACTGGCTCGCCCTGCTGGGGCTGCTATTGCTCGCGCTCTGCGGTGCCGGCCCGCAGGCCGCCGAACTGATCCGCAGCTATCACAGCGACATCCGGGTCCAGGCCGATGCCGAGGTCGTGGTGACCGAAACCATCCGTGTGCAGGCCGACGGCGCGCAGATCCGCCGCGGCATCTACCGCGACATCCCCACCGACTACCAGGACCGCTACGGCAATCGCTACCGGGTCCGCCTCGAAGTGCTCGACGTGCAACGCGACGGCCGCCCCGAACCCTACCTTACCCAACGCCAGGGCAACGGCGTCCGCATCTACGTCGGCGACCAGGACGTCTACCTGGAACCGGGCGAGTACGAGTACCGCATCCGCTACCGCAGCAACCGTCAGCTCGGCTTTTTCGACCGTCACGACGAGCTGTACTGGAATGTCACGGGCAACGGCTGGGATTTTGCCATAGAGCAGGCCAGCGCCCGGGTGCTGTTGCCCGCCGGGATACCGGTGCCCAGTATCCAGGTCGAGGCCTACACGGGCCCCCAGGACGCCAATGGCCAGGACTACGAGGCGCAGGTCGAGGCCAATGGCGACGCGGTGTTTCGCACCACTCGGCCACTGGCCGCGCGCGCGGGGCTGACGATCGTCGTCACCTGGCCCAAGGGCCACGTGCGCGCACCCACCGAAACGCAACGGATTGGCTATTTTCTGGGTGACAACCGCGATGCCCTGGTCGGCGGCAGCGGCCTGCTGTTGCTGTTCGGCTACTACCTGGTGACCTGGTTCAAGGTCGGGCGCGACCCGGCGCCGGGTCCCCTGGTCCCCCGTTACGAACCGCCGCGCGCCTATTCGCCGGCGGCCCTGCGCTTTGTCCGTCGCATGGGCTATGACCACAAGACCTTCGCCACCGCCCTGGTCAATCTGGCGGTGCGAGGTCTGCTGCGCATCACCGAGGAGCCGGCGGGCGAGTTCGTGCTGGCGCTGTCCGGCACGCCGCTCAGCCCCCCGGCACCGGGAGAAAAGGCGCTGGTCACGGCGCTGTTCGGTGCCGGGGCGAAGCGCGGGCGCGTGGCGTTGCAACAAAGCAACCACAACCTGATCGACCAGGCGCTCAAGGCGCATCGCCGGGCCCTCAAGCTCGACCTGGAAAAAACCTATTTCCTGACCAATGCCATCTACCTGCTGCCCGGGATTCTTGCCTCGGGCGCGGTGCTGGCATTCACGGTGCTTGCGCTGCCGGATGACGCGCAGCGCGAAACCGCCGGGTTCCTGGTGATCTGGTTGACCGGCTGGAGCATTGCCGTGCTGTTCCTGGTGCGCAAGGTGATCACCGCCTGGCGGGCGCCGCGGGGCCTGGGCCAGGCGGTGTCCGCCAGCCTGTTCGCCCTGCCCTTCCTCGCCTTCGAGCTGTTCGGCATCGGCACCCTGGCCATCGCGGGCTCCCCGGCCCTGGTGCTGACCCTGCTCGGGCTGGTGGCGGTCAATTACGCCTTTTATCACTGGCTCAAGGCGCCCACCCTGCTGGGACGCCGGCTGCTCGACGAGGTGGCGGGCTTTCAGGAATACCTGGCGCTCGCCGAGCAGGACGAACTCGAGTTCAAGCACCCACCGCAAAAGACCCCGGAGCTGTTCGAGCGCTATCTGCCCTATGCGCTGGCCCTGGACGTGGAGCAGGCCTGGGCAGCCCGTTTCGCCGCCGTCCTGGTCGGGGCCCAGGCGGGCGAAGCCGGCTATCGCCCCGGCTGGTATCAAGGCAGCAACTTCCGCCACCACGACCTCGACGGGTTGACCCGGGCGATCGGGGCGGGCATGGGGGCGGCCATCGCGTCCGCGGCTACCGCGCCCGGCTCATCCTCGGGCAGCGGCGGCGGCGGATCTTCGGGCGGCGGTGGCGGCGGCGGGGGTGGCGGTGGCTGGTAGCGACCGCCAACAACCGGGTCAGCGCGATGGTCGCTGCACCAGGCGATCGGCCTGTTCGATCCGCAATACCTGCGCCGCCGCGAACCCGCCTTCACGCAGCCAGCGCAGGATGCGCTCCCAATCGGCCGCCGTGACCCTGGCCAACAGCGGCAGGGGCAGCCGCAGGTAGGCGCCGTCGGCATTCAGGACCACCGTCTGGTCGGGACCCTCGGCCAAGGGCGCCTGCCCGAGCCTGCGCCAATCGATGCTGTGCCCCTGGTCGATGGCCCGCTGCAGGGCGGTCCACAGGCGCTCCAGTTCATCCGCCGCCTGGTAACAGGCCGCCGCCTTGCGGTCCCGATCCGACAGATCGTCGAACTCGAACTGCAGCCGGCCGTCGAGCCCATAGCTGGGCCGCCCGCTCTGGCGCAGCTCCCACACGCCCGCCACCGGCTCCGCCGCCGCGGTGGCGGTGCCGGCTGTGTGCCCAACCAGCCAAGCGCAATCGTTGAAGGCGCAGAACCGCTCCAGGACTTGCCGTTCGATCGCCGCATCCGCCGCCACATGGGGGCCGCTGAGCAGCACGACCTGGGCATCGACCAGGATCAGGACCTGGTCCTGCCGATCCACGTCCAAGCCGACCTGTGCCCCCGCGTCCAGGGCCTCCCGCAGCCGATGCAATGCCGCCACCAGCGCCGCGGTGGCCCGCTGCCAGCGGGCCAGCTTCTGCCGCGGTTCCGCGCCCTTTGGCGCAGCTTGTGCCGCGGTCTGAATCGCCGCGCGGTACGCCTCGAGCAGCGCCTCGATGGCAATCACGGCGAATTCCCGCTGCGCCGTCGCGTCCGCCGTCTGCAGCCCGCCGACGAGTTGGGCCAGCACCGAGGGCGCCGGCCGGACCTGGGTGCCGGCCGGGGCCGCCGCAGCGGCCAGACCCCAGACCAGCAACAGGCCGAGAAACCAGCCGCACCGCCCCGGCCCGGGATCGGGACCAATACCGGTCAGCACGCCACGGCGGTCACCGGCCTTCACCGCGGTTGGCAG
>JBFZDU010000410.1:0-18025 GCA_041307205.1 Gammaproteobacteria bacterium
TCCGTGCGCCCCTTGATGCGCAGCGATGGCGGCAAGCGGGTGGCGCTCTCGGCCAGATGATGGTCGAGAAACGGCGGCCTCGCCTCCATCGAGTTCGCCATTTCCACACGATCCACGCCCCAGGTCCGAATCTGTCCCTCGAGCATGGTCTTGATCCAGATGTACTGTGCCCGGTCGAGCGGGTGACGGCCCTGCAGCATGTCCCGGTCAAGCTCGGCGGCGATGGCGGCCCCCGGATCGTAGTCGCCCAAGGCGTCGCGCAACTCCGGCGCCAGCAGCGCGGGAACCCGTTCGGCCGATGCCAGCCATGGCTGCAGGCAGCTGGGCGTGAAGCCGACGCGCGCCTCCAGGGCCGGGTTGCGGACCTCGTCCTCGGCCAGCATGGCTCCCTGGAACAGCTTGTTGCTCTGCGCCAGCATGGCTTCCCAGTCGCGCCTTTCGTCGGCGGGCAGGTGGTCCAGGCCGTGCAGGAACATGTCGCGGCGGAACGCCGGATAGCCGGCGAACAGCTCGTCCGAACCCTCTCCGGTCAGCACGACCTTGTAACCGACGTCGCGGACGTGCCGGCTCATCAGCAGCTTGGCCACGCCCAGGGTGTTGTAGATGGTGCGCTCGGTGTGCCACAAGGTCTCGACGAAGTTGTCGTACAGGTGCGTGGCGTCGAGCCGCAGGATGTCCTGGTCGGCGCCGGCCGCGTCGGCCATCTGGCGGGCGATCGGCGACTCGTCGTAGTCGGCGTTGTCGAAGCCAATAGTGAAGGCCTTCACCGGCCCCTGGAGAGAGGCGGCGGCGAGCCCGAGGATGGCGCAGGAATCGATGCCGCCTGACAGATAACAGCCCACCGGCACGTCTGCCTGCAGCCGCAGCTGCACGGCCTCGAGCAGACCGGCCCGGACATCCTCGATGTAGCCTGCCTCGGGACCCGGCGCGCCACGCTCCGCTTCGAGCGGGAAGTCCAGGTCCCAGTACTTGCGCTCGCTGACCTCGAGCCGACCGTCACGCCGCCGCACCTCCAGCACGTGCCCGGGTCGCACCTGGCGCACCCCGGCGAAGGCAGTGGTGCCTGGCACCATGGTCTGCATCAGCTGGTGGTAGATCCCGGCCGGGTCGAGCCGGCGCGCCACCTCGGGGTGAGCGAACAGCACCTTGAGTTCGGAACCGAACACCAGCCCGCCGTCGATCTCGGCCCAGTACAGGGGCTTGATGCCGAAACGGTCGCGCACCAGCATCAGGCGCTGTTCGCCGCGGTCGTACAGGGCAAACGCGAAGTCGCCGCGCAGGTTCTTCAGGGTTTCGTCCAGACCCAGACGCGGATACAGATGCAGCACGATTTCCGAGTCGCTCTTGGTCTGGAAGCGCGCGCCGCGTGCCGTGAGGTCGGCACGAATCCGCTGGTAATCGTAGAGCTCGCCATTTTTGGTCAGCATCAAGCGCCCGTCGACGGTCTCGAACGGCTGGCGTCCGCGGTTCTCGTCGAGATCGATGGTCGAAAGCCGTGCGTGGCTGAACCCGACGCCGGGCATGCGCCGCCAGCCGAAACCATCGGGGCCGCGATGGTGTTGAATGGCCGCCATGGCCACCAGGGTCTGAGGATCGACCGGGCGGTCCCGGTCAGCGTAGATGAATCCGGCGATACCACACATAGGAATTTGACTTCAGTTGTATGACTTGAGCAGTGCGGCGAGCAGCGCCATGCGGATGAAGACGGCGCCGCGCGCCTGCGCGAAGTACCAGTTGTGCTGGGTGCTGTCGAGTTCCCGCGCCAGTTCGGCGCCGCGCGCCAAAGGGTGGAGCACGATGGCATTGGCTTTGAGGGGTGACGCCGCGTTCAACCGGTAGCAAGCGCCGTGTTCTTCGTAGGAGTTGCCGACCCAGGCGATCGCATTGATGTACACGACGTCGAAGGCCGGCAGTTCGCGGTCCAGGTCCTGGGCGATCCGCAAGCGCAGCCCGGCCCGCTCCAGTTGGTCGCGCTGACCGGCATCGAACGGTTCGGCCGCGTCCGTGACTATGACCACCTCGGCGATGCCCGCAGCGAAATGGGTCAACAAGGTGAGCAGGCTGCGCACGGTGCGCATCCGCCCCGGCACCCCGACAACGCCGATGCGCACCCGCTGACTGTCGGGCAGGGCTGCAGGTGTGCACAGGTCGGGCTGCCATTTCAGTAGCGCATAGATGTCGGCAAGTGCCTGGGTGGGATGCTCGTCAATGCCGTTGCCGGCATTGACGATGGGAATGCGCAATGCCTGGAGCATTTCGTAGATGGCGCGCTCGTCGCTGTCGCGCAGTACCACCAAGTCACCGTAATGGTTGAGCATCTCGCCGACGTCGGAAAGCGACTCGCCTTTGGCGATGCCGGTCGTGGCAGGATCGGTGATCGACATGATGTCGCCACCGAGCCGGTGCCAAGCGCTTTCGAACGACAGCCGGGTGCGTGTGCTGGGCTCGTAAAAGGCGCTGATCAGGATCTTGCCGGTCAGTGGCCGGCTGAGGCGCTGCGGCTGAGTCTCGTAGCGCGCCGCCAGGCGGCACAGTTGCAGCAGTTGTGCCAGCTTGAACTGGCGCGACGATACGACCGGACGATGCGCCAGTTCCAGCAGCGGCACCAGGTCTTCCTGAATGGCGTCGATCAGCAGGCGCGGGCGCTCGAAGCCCTGGACGTCGAGTTCCTGCTGTTCCAAGGGCTCGATGAGCTGTGGGTCGAATTTCTGTTTCACCAGATGTTCCCCCGGCGCAGGTCGCGCACCCATAAGGCGAGCAGGATGAACGGCGCCAATGCGACCAAGCCGGTCGCGAGATAAATGAGGGTCTGCAACCAGAATGCGGAAATGATCATTGCGCCGCCTCCTGCGGATTGAGTCGCTGCCAGTCGAAGTCGCGTGGCCAAAGCCAGGTCGTGACCAGCACCAGGATCATCGAGATAGTCGCCGCAATCAGGGCTGCGACGTAGAACCCGATCAGGAAATAGCTGGCGAGGCCGATGCCGGTGCCCAGCACCATGGCCAGGGTGGCCCCGGCGGGATTGGTGCGCCGCCAGTAGAGACCGGCTGCGACCGGCCAGATGGTGCTGGCCACGAAGGCCCCGGTGAAGTACAGCAGTTCGGCCAGGGTGGTAAGCCGCGGCAGGCATAACAACCAGGTGGCGATGCCCAGTCCCAACACTACCCACCGCGCGGCCCGGGCCAGTTCGCGTTCGCTTGCCGCGGGGCGCAGGTGGCCCTTGTAGATATCCTGCAGCACCAGGTCGGAAGTGGCGGCGAGCAGCGAATCCAGGCTCGAGGCCAGCGCCGAGAACACCACGATGAAGACCAGCACGGCGCCGCTGGCGCCAAGCAGTTCGCCCGCCACCAGTGGTCCCACCATGTCGGCGGCGGGCACGTTGAGACCGAGCGCGGGCACGGTGAGAGCCAGGAATCCGGCGACGATCGGTACCGGGGTCCAGAAGATGCCGGCGATCAGGTAGGCCCTGAAGCCCACCCCCGCACGGAAGGCGAAGGCACGGCTCCACCAGACATTGGAGTGAAAGATCTCGCCGACCCCGAATAGCAGGTTATTGAAAAGGAACATGATGGCTGCCGGGAACAGCAGGTTGAGCAGCTCCGGTCGTTCCTCCACAACGGCGGCATGCATGTCCGCAACCCCGACCTGCTCGATGGCGAGGACCGCCAGCACCACCACCCCGATCAGGATCAGCAGCGTCTGGATGAAATCGGTGCCGATGACCGCGCGCAGCCCACCAAGGAGCGTGTAGAGCACGCAGATGGCCAGGATCACGCTCATGCCCAGCCGGTAATCGATGCCGGTGAGGGCGTTGATCAGTACGCCGCCTGCCATCCCCAGGCTGATCAGCCAGCCGAAGCCGTAGAACAGCGAGATTGCCAGAAATACCCGCCAGGCCGTGGTCCCGTAGCGCAGGCGGATGAAATCGCCGCTGGTGAAGCCATGCGGCATCAGCTCGCGGATGCGTTGCGCCAGCGGCGCGAACAACAACAGCCCGACCGATCCCAGCGAATACCCGACCATGCCCCACAGCCCCATCTGCAGTGCCAGCTGCGGCGCCGCCATGGTGGTGTTGCTGGTGACCCAGGTGGCCATGGCCGTGGCCGTACCCAATGCCAAGCCGACGCGCCGCCCGGCCAGCATGAAGCCTTCCAGACCCGCGGCGCGGCGTCCGAAGTGCCAACCCAAGGCCACCCAGATGACGCTGAATGCCGCCAATATCAGCCATCCGGTGCCCGCATCGAGCACGCCGTGGTGCACACCGCCGCTCACTGGAAGGTCGCCTCGATTTCCAGCACCGCCTCGGTGGCGGTCACCACCCGGGCGTAGCGGTCCTTCATGGTGATCAGGGTCGCCCGTTGCAGTTCGGGGGTCACAGTGGCGATACCGTCGGAGATCAGGGTGACGTAGAAGCCGAGATCGCAGGCGTCACGTACCGCGGTGCTGACGCATTCGTTCGAGTACACCCCGACCACGAACAGTCCGTTGATGCCGAGATTGCGCAGGACGTACTCGAGATTGGTCGAGGTGAAGACGCCGCTGGCGGTCTTGTTGATCACGATCTCGTCTTCGAGCGGGGCGATCTCGGGCAGAAACTCCGCTTCCCTGGATCCTGGCGCGGCGTGCAGGCCGAGCCGCTTGTGGCCCGGACCGCGGTCGCGGCCGTCGCGGGTCATCGACTGGATGCGGGTATGTATGACCTCCAGCCGATGCGCGCGAAACGCGTCCTGCAGCTTGCGCACGTTCGGCAGCACCGTGTAGCGCAACCGGTCGAAATAGTATTCCTGGGCCTCGGGCGGGACGCCGCTGGCGGTGGCATCGGCGAACACGCCGTGGCCGGGTGCCGCGTCCAGGTACTGCATGTCGATGCACAGCAGCGCCGTGTTGTGCCGCTCCAGCGAGCGGGTGATGCCGGGCGCCTCGGTGATGCCCTCGCGGTAGGCATCGGCCAGTGGGTCGATGTTCGGGTAATCCCGGTTCGGTGCTTGCTCTTGGTTGGGCATGGCGGTTCTACCTGGCCAGTCGGTACAGGGTGTTGAGCAGCAGGTTTGCGCCTGCCTGGATGTCGGCCCAGGCCGACCACTCAGCCGGCGAGTGGCTTCGCCCGTCCTTGCTCGGGATGAAGATCATGGCGGCAGGCGCGATGCGTGCGAGCTGTTGGGTGTCGTGCGCCGCCCCGCTCGGCAGGCGCAGGTTCGAAAGACCTAGCTCGCTGGCCGCGTCTTCGATCTCGGCGAGCACTGCGGCGTCGCAGCGCACCGGCGAGAGTTCACTGACCACGCGGAACTCGAACATCAGATCGCGGCGCCGCGCGATGGCCGAGAGCGCGCGCCGGAAGCCGTCGGCCAGGGCGGCCAGGACGGCCGTGTCGGTGTCGCGCATCTCCAGCGTGAAGCGCGCCTCTCCCGGCACCACGTTGGCGGCCCCCGGCAGCAGCTCCACCCGACCGATGGTGGCGACGCTGCGCGGTCCACCGAGTTCATCGAGAACCCGCTGCAGCGCCCCGCCGAACTCCGCGAGTCCGGCGAAAGCGTCGCGGCGCAGCGCCATCGGCGTGGTGCCCGCATGGTTGGTCTGGCCGATCAGGCTGACCTCCCAGCGCTGCAGGCCGACGATGCCCTCGACCACGCCGATGGTGATGCCGCGGCGGTCCAGCACCGGTCCCTGCTCGATGTGCAGTTCGACGAAAGCGTGCACGCTGCCCGGCTTGCGGGCGGCGCGCAACACGTCCATGGGGTTCAGCCCCTGCGCCTGCATTGCCTCGGCGAGCGGGATTCCGTCCGCGTCGCGGGCACCCAGCACGTGCTCGGGGGTCAGCACCCCGGTCATCGCCTGGGAGCCCAACATGCCGCCGAATCGTCCTTCCTCGTCCGAAAACGCGACCGCTTCGAGCGGGCGCCGCAGTGCGGCGCCGCGTTCCTGCAGCACCCGCAGCGCTTCGAGCGCACACAGGACCCCGAGCGCCCCGTCGAGATGCCCCGCCTTGGGCACCGTGTCGATGTGCGAGCCTGACATCACGCTGGGGGTGCGCCCGTCCCAGCCGAGGCGGGCGTGCAGATTGGCCGCGCCGTCCTGGTGAAAATCCAGGCCCGCGGTTTCGATCCGTTCCCGCAGCCACTTTCGGGCCGCCATGTCGGCGGGGCTGAAAGCCATGCGGTAGATGCCGTGGTCTGCGGCGCGCCCGATGTCTGCCAGGGCCTCGACATCGGCTTGCAGGCGTTCGAAATCGATGCGCAACGGTTCAGTCACGCTGATCACGACGCCGGCGGCGCCCGCCGACCACGATCAGTGTGGCCGTCGATAGAAATACCAGGGCGCCGACGCCGAACAAGCCCAGTGCCTCGGCCAGGTCGTGGTGCCGGACCTCGACCCGTACCGTCGCGCTCCACGGGCCCGGGGGTTCCAGATAGCGGATGCGGAAGTAACTGACGCCGTCGGGGCGGCCGGATATGACCCGCGCCGCGTCAGTTCCGCGATACAGCGTTCGTGGCGTCGCGAAGGCTTGGGTGTCGGCCTGCTGCAGTTCCACCGATCTCCCGTCCCCGGTCCAGTGCAGGCGATAGGTGCCGGCCTCGGCAACCGGCGCATCGCTTGCGAGCGCAGGCGCTTCAACGGCGTTGCCCGGCCCCGGCATGCCGATCGCCGACGCCAGGAACGCGACCCTGAGCGACACCCGTGGCGGCCGGTGCCAGACAGTTTCAGACTCGAAAGCGATGAGATATACCAGCCCGTGAGTTGGAAATTGATTAGTAGTCTAAACGAATAGCGCGCTGCCTTCACGGAGACACCTTGTGCAAGGCCTGGTTGAGCATTCATCTTGCCAGCAGCGGCGATCCACCCCACCGGCAGCGGGCGCCGCCGCGGTGGAGGGTGGGGCCCACCATGCCATTGATGGTGCAATGGCCCAGATGAATGACTTGCGCTTGGCGCCGCTCAGGGCCGGGAGTTCGGGGGCTTTCGTCGGCAGTCGTCGGCCTGGGGTCTGATCGGGCAGCCGGGTCCGCGATCGATCAGGGCATTACGCTGCGGCGTGCGTACATGAGCAGCAGCAACACCACGAACAGCACGGCCCAGACCACACCGTAGATCAGGCTCGACTGGCGCGCCTTGCGCCGCTGGTACCAGGTGCGCGGCCGCACCCCCTTGGCCAGAAACACCAGCTTGGCGGCGACGATCACGCACACGATGTTGACCGCGAGCAAGAGGCCGGCGCCGGCGGCCAGCTGCAGCTGCCCTGCGCCGGTCAGCAGCCCGAGCGTGGCGGCCGGCGGCAGCAAGGCAACTGCGACCATCACGCCGACCAGTGTGGACGACAGGCCGGTGGTGAGCGACAGTACCGCGGCCGCACCCGAGGCCAGCGCCAGGACCACGCTGTCCAGTCCCACGTCGGTTCGCGCCAGGATCTCGCTGCTCGCGAGCAGCAAGCGGCCGCCCGCGACATCCTCCGGCCAGGCCAGGCCGATGCCGAGCGACAACATGATGGCCAGCCCCAGCCCGGTCGCCGCCCCCTTCAAGGCCTTCACGATCAGGTCGCCGTCGCCCAGCGACGAGGCGAAGGCCAGCGCGATGTTGGGGCCAAGCAGCGGGGCGATCACCATGGCCCCGACCACGACCGCGACGTTGTCCGCGATCAGCCCGATTGCGGCGACCACGGTGGACAGGAACGTCAGCAGGAAGAAGTTGCTGTCGATCCGGGCGCCCTTCTCGATCTGCGAGTACAGTTCCTCCCGCGTCGCCTGGGCCGCATGCTGCGTGTCTTTCGGCTCGCGCGGCAGGTAGGCGTCCACGGGGAGCACCACGATGCGGACGTTTTCGGACCCGCTCAGGATGTTCTGCAGCGCGTCCATTACCGGCTGACGGACCTGGTCGTCGACCAGCATGCGATACGATCGCCGCCCGTCATCCGCCGCCGCGCCCCACCAGCAATCCGTGATCCCATGCTGCTCGGCAATCCCGGACAGCGTATCCGTGTGACCGGCATCGGCCACGATCTCGATCAGGCGCATGACTCGGATCTCAAAGCTTGCACAAAGGCGGTGCGTGAATTGTAGCGCGCCGTGTCGGTACGATCGTGGCAAGGGCGCGGCTGCGGATCGATCCCGATGGCCCGGCCGGGGGTGTTCCCCGCGCAGCCACGCGATCTGCCGGGGACAGTGCGGTACGCGCGGTGTCGCCCATCCCCGCAGCGGCAGCGCAGTCCTGCAGCGTGTCGAGCAAGGCGTCGAGCGCACCGTGCGCCGCGCCGAATGCCGGTCCCTTGCCACCCAGCAGGGCATTGCTGATTCGTTCCAGGTCCGGCAGCGCCTGCTGTGCACTGCGCGCTTGCTGCAGGTTCGCGAGGTGGAAGTTGCCCGGCGTGTCGTCACGGGCGGCATTGAATTGGGCCTGGGTCGCGGTTGCAGCATCCGGCACTGCCGCGGCTTAGCCTGGACGCCGCGCCACCGCCTGGCCAAGTTTGCGTGCGCCGTCGAGGTCGATGCCGGAGTAATCGCCCTTGGGCGAAAGCGTGAGCGGCAATTCGCGGATCAGAATGACGCTGCGGGCAAGCAGCCAGGCGAGATTGCCCGCGCGCAGTTCCTGGTCGCTGTCATCGGGTAGGGGATGGATATGTCCCCAGTAGCTTTCGCACAGCCTCGCGAGCAGCCGGTAGCCCTGCGCCAGGCCCGCCAAGCCGCGCGTCTTGGCTAGGGCCTCGGTCAACCACACGGCAAGCTGAAGGTCTGTGGTCCGGGTGGCGAGCAACTGGCTGCAGTGGTCGACCACCGCCGGCCAGTCGGCCTGCTTGAGCGCCGTCACCCATTCACCGGGGTCGATCGACGGGTCATCGCAGCATTGCGCCGCCGCGATGGCGTCAAACTCCGACGACTAACTCAGGTCTGCTCCATAGGGCGACGGCCGTTCCGGGGGCTGCATCAATGCGTCGAGATCCATGCTTATTCCTTGCGCTGCAATCTTCCATTGATTCGGGCCAGGCGCTTTCTACAGCGCCGATCCTGGCTGGCGACCCCCTGGTGGCGCCGGTCGGCCGAGGGGGCATCGCGTCGCGGGCGTTCAGATCTTCAATAACGACATGAACTCAGACCTGGTACGGGCGTCGTCCTCGAAGGTGCCGCGCATGGCGCTGCTCACGGTGGTGCTGTTCTGCTTCTGCACGCCGCGCATCATCATGCAGGTATGGCTGGCTTCCATCACCACCGCGACGCCGTGCGGGCTCAGGGTCGCCATCAGTGCGTCTGCCACCTGTGTCGTCAGGCGTTCCTGCACCTGCAACCGGCGCGCATAGATGTCGACCACACGGGCGATCTTGCTCAGGCCGACCACCTTGCCTTGGGGCAGGTAGGCGACGTGGGCGCGGCCAAAGAAGGGCAGCATGTGGTGTTCGCACAGCGAATAGAACTCGATATCGCGCACCACGACCATCTCCTTGCAGTCCTCCGTGAACATGGCGCTGCGGACCACCTCTTGGGCATCCAGCTCGTAACCGCTGGTGAGGAAATCCATCGCCTTGGCGACCCGCAGCGGGGTGCGCAGCAAGCCCTCGCGATCGGGATCTTCCCCGAGCCGGCCGAGCAGTTGGCGTACCAGCGTCTCGAGTTCGCCGTCGTAGACTTCTTCCGCCGAGTTCGCCTCTAGGCTTGGCGCATAATGCCCGGCGCCTATCAATCTGGCCTTGTCCTTTTGTGAACTCATGGGTCTGTCTCCGGGCTGCGAATCGGGTCGGTCAGGGGCAATCATAAGTCCCCGCGGCGCTAGCGTCAGGTCGGCCGGGCCGATGCCTGCCCGCTGGACCTGCCGGCAGAGCCGATCCCCTTAGTGGGGCGCGGCGCAGGTCGGATGCGCCGGTTTCGCGCCGCCCGGCGATGAGGCTTATAGCGGCCGCAATGCTGGGTTAGACTGCACCCGCAGTGGCTTCCGTCGCGGCCGCCTGATCAGGCGCCCAACCCAGCGCCCGGGTGGCGGAATCGGTAGACGCAGCGGACTTAAAATCCGCTTGCCGTAAGGCAGTGCGGGTTCAAATCCCGCCCCGGGCACCATCCCTGCGTTGCATAAAGGTCCAGGCCCGGCATGTCCCGTTCGACGTCCGTGGCTGTCTGAACGCTATGGCGATCCGTATGCGGCGATGCGCGCTGGCGCGCATGGCGATGGGACATGCGTGGGGCGGCAGTGCCCGCGCCGCGCCAGTCCCGCTGATCACCGGCAGACATAGGACCAGATCGACCGAGCAGGGCCGAGGTCAGGGTTCCCGTTCAACGGACTGGGACCGTTGTTCCAGGCGCGCCTGGATCTCGCGCCAGCGCTGCTCGAACTCCTCCGCATGCCGCCTGCGGTAATCCCGCAGCTGCGGGAAGCGTTCCGCCTGCTCGCGTCTGAACACCTCTTCACGGGCGCGTCGTTCTTCGCGGGCCTGGGCGCGTTCCCTGGCCCACCGTTGCAGCCAGACTTCGCGGTCGGCTTCGATGGCCTTGCGCTTGGCACTGTGTTCCTGCTGGTGCTGGTGCCTGCGAGCTTCGCGCTGCCGCGCGAGCATCTCACGGTGCATTTGCCAAGCATCGCCTGCCCAAGGCGGCATCAACATCGGGGGGCCGCGATCGATGGCTGGTTCGGGCGCCTCCTCGGTCGCCACGGCCTGATCGTCTGCGAACCCGGCGCCTGCCGCGGCCAGCAGTACAGCGGCGAACAATCTGTGCAGACAACAATGCATTGCAAAGCCCTCAAAAACCCTCAACGTGAACAGGGGACCGTGTTGGTCGGCGGTGCGAGCGGGAGAGCCCCGGTCGCCGGCCTGCCAGGCAGGCACCCTGCGGCAGGGGCGACGGCTGCCATGCATCAGGGTGGTGTGACCCTCGGTGCGGTACCGCATGTCGACGGGGGCGAAGATAAGCCGAAATCACCGGGGGTGTCGATGCCGCAGACCGCCGCTCGGATTCTGATCTGAAACTGGGTGCGCGGCGCTGTGATCCGCAGCCAGGATTCCTCCGGGTCCCGTGGCCCTGGCGCTTCGGGGCAGTCAGCGTGGTGCACATCGCCGCGATCGCCAGGCTAAAGCGGCTGGCAGCTCCCGGCCCGGCCTGGGGCGGCGCAGTGGCGCTGCCGGTGGATGTGGCGCCGGGCATCTGGTGGCCCTGCGTCGCTGCGGGCCGGAATTTCAGAATTATCTGACAGCGCGATCTGCTAAGTTTTCGCGGTGATCTTCTTGAACGTGCCGACCGTCGGGGCACGAAGCGCTGGGGTTGATGGCTATGGACAATCAGGACGCATTGATTCGGGCGACCACTGCCGTCGGCGATACGCTCGCCCATCTGCAGATGGACAGCGATACCAAGGTGCTGGCGCTGATCGCCAATGTTGCGCACTTGTTGCGCAAGGAATATGCCTGGACCACGCAGCGCCGGCTGGAGGCCGGCAAGTTAGCCGATTGCCTGTTGCGCGAAGCCATGCGTGACGAACGCTCTGCCGCCTGATCGATACCCGCTGCCGCCCCGCCACCCGAAGACCCGGTTCGCATCGCTGGGCCGCCGTTCGGCTTGGGCGCCGCGATGCGCAATCGCCGATGGCTTCCGCCGTATCGATATTTTTTCCTGATATGACAGTAGGTTAGTGTTATCCCGTGGGTGCGCCCGGCGTGGCGAGGCACTGGGTTGCGGGCCGGGCCTCAGCCTGGGATGGGCAGCCCGTTGGCCCGCAGAATCCGGATCAGAATCATGCTGGCGTCTTCCAGCGTCTGCACGGCCACCTCGTACCGGCCCGCGCCGGCTTCGGCGTAGGCCCGGTCGCGCAGGCGTTCCGCATCGGCCAGGGCCGCCTGGGTGCCTGCCTCTGCCCGGGCATTGTCGTCGGCGCCGTCGAGCACCAGCTTGGTCAAGATCAGATGAGTGCGGTGGCGGTCGAGTTCGTAGTTGTACTCGTCCTCGGCGGATGCGAACTGCAGTTCGCGCACCAGGGTCACCCCGGCGCGGTGTCGGACGATGGCGCCTTTCAACAGCCCCAGCGCCTCGTCCAATTGTGCTGTGGCCTGGATCAAGTCGCCGGCTGCCTGCTGCTGTCCGGCCGCCGCGGTCAGTTCGGCGGCGCGCGCGGCCGCCAGCTCGTCTTCCGGCACGCCCTCGGTGGCACGAATTCGGCTCAGCGCCTCGCTCAATGCCTCGACGCTGTGCAACCGGGTCTCGAACGCCTGGGTCCGACCGACCGGGACCGGATCTGCCACTGCGGCTGGAGCGGACGGCGCCGGTGCGGTGGTGACGATAGCCGCCTTTACCAGGTTATATGCGTCATCCAGGCGCTGTGCACCGAGTGTGGTGCGGCCGGCGTTCTGGTCTGCCCGGGCAACCTTGATCAATGCCTCCACGGTCTTGACCAGGTCCGGCGCGTGCTCAGCTGTGATCCGCTGACTGGCTTCGAGCAACGCCCGCACGGTCGCGACGCGGGCCTCGAAGCGCTCGGCCTGCACGGCGGGACTGGTCTCGGCGTGACCGATCGCGGTGAGCAGCGACAGGCCGGCGAAGACCAGCAGGAGCGCGGCCAGGATCTGGCCATGGTTCGGATTCGCAGCGGTTTTCAACACCCTTGTTATCCCCTTTGGCGGTTGGGCGGTCCGACACCCGTGGCCCACGGCGGCAGGCGTGTTAGGTCCAGAGTGCGCGTGGAGAGACTCGCGAGCCGCCCAGGATAACGGCGGCCCGGAAGGTATATTTAGTCGATACCTTCGCCCTGACAAGGCCAGCGCGCCGCCACGGCTAATCCAGGACCCGAAATTCGATGCGGCGGTTCCTGGCCCGCCCGGCCGCGGTGTCGTTGCCGGCGACCGGGTGGTCGGGGCCTGCTCCCAGCGCCGTCATGCGTTCCGCCGGCACGCCCCGGCCGACCAGATAGTCCTTGACGGCGTCGGCGCGCGCCAGGCTCAGCCCGACGTTGACCGGACGGCTGCCGGAGTTGTGGGTATGCCCGATGATCTGGATGCGCGGGTTGCCCAGCCTGCCCAGTGCGGCCCCGATGCAGTTGCAGTTCGCAGCCGGTATGGCGCAGAAAAGCCGACGCCAGGTAGAGCCACAGGGCGGCCACCGGGTCGCGGTGCGCGCGGGCAGACGGCAGCGGCAGGGACAGCCCCTTCCCGAATCACGGCTGGCCGTTCCCCAGCAGGGGACGCAACAGCAGGCCGATGGCCAACAGTATGCACCGCACGTTCACGGGTCGGGCCGGGGTCGCGAGCAGCTCTCCCAACCGCTGCAGCTTCAGCTGGCGGACGAAGCTGCCGAGCGGGTTGCCCTACAGCGCCAGCCGCACCGCTTGCGGGCAGTCGACGGCCGTGAGTTCGGCCAGGGCGGTCAGAAACGGGAATCGCCGGTGCGAGGCGTCCATGCTCGCCCTGGGATGGCCGACGATCGCCACCGGGCTGCGCGCCGACGACGGCGAAGTTCAGCTGTGGCCGCTGGTCGTAGGCGAGCTTCCAGCGCGGATCTTCGCTCAGCAGGGCCATGCCACTCGAAGCCCATCGATCCGGCCAGCCGATCGGCTGGCTCTGCTTGCGTCGGGTGGTTGCCGCGCGCTGGCCGGGACGTCGCGGTCGACCCTGCGCTGCCTACTACGGCGCAGGATTTTATGCCAGACTTACCGGCATTCGCATGTGTTTTTGAACAGGGATGATGAAAAACAGTGCAACTTCCCCGGCAGTGGGGCTTCCCTCGCTGATTACCCGATCGACCGCCCAGCTGGAGCAGGCGCCGGTCAGCATCCTGAGCGATCTCAACCAGGACACCTTGGCACTGGCGGACGGCAATCGCGGTGCGGTGCGGCCTGAAACCGTCCTCATCTTGGTGGCCGTGAGCCTGGTGATGCTATTCGCCGTGTTCTGGCCGCAGCTGCCGTGGCTGCGGGGCGGGGCTGCGACCGGGCCGCAGCAGCGGCCCCTGCGATTGGCTCAGGGGCCGGCGGCCTTGCTGCAGGCCCCGGCGCCACCGGTGCGGCAGCTGCCCGATCCTGCTGTACCCCGGGCCACGCCTGCCGTGGCCGTGATCAGCGCTCTTGGTTCCGCCGCGTCCGTGCCCGCAGCGCGGTTGCCTGCTGAGCGCGCGGTTGCCGCAGTCCCGGCGCCGTCCCCGGACATGGCCGCTGCACCGCCGCCGGCACCCGGGGGGGCGAGCACGGTCCCGGCCAGGTCCGAACGCCAGAGCCGTCAGGTCGCGACGCCGGCCGGCCCGGGGCGCGATGCGCGTCTGCGTGCCGCCAGCCCCGGCGATGCCGACGTCGAAATCATCTCGGCGCTGATCGGTGGTGCGCCCCGTCCCTGACCCCGGCTTGGTGCCCCCGACAAGGTCCTGCGCCGGCGCTTCGGCACGCGGTCCAAGCGTGGCACGTGACTGCCGGGTGCGGTCTGCTATCCTCCCACCGCCATGCCCCACTGTGCCGCTGCCGATATCCGGGCCTTTCTGATCGACATGGACGGTGTGCTGTTCCATGGTGAGCGCGTGTTGCCGGGTGCACGCGCCCTGCTGGACTGGGTCGCCGGCCGGCCCTACCTGTTTCTCACCAACAACCCGATCCTCCCGCCGGCGGCGGTCAGCGCCAAGCTGGCGCGCCTGGGTCTGGGCGAGCATCCGCCACGGCGCGTGCTGACCAGTGCCGAGGCAACGGCCGGTTGGCTCGCCGCACAACACCCCGGTTTTCGCTATTTCGCGGTCGGGGCGCCGGGACTTGATCTGGCGTTGTCGCAGGTCGGTGTGGCGGATGCGGAGCGCGCCGATTTCGTGGTGGTCGGGGAGGGTGAGGGGCTGAACTACCAGAGCCTGGCGCAGGGGATCAACCTGATTCTTAAAGGCGGTGCCCGCTTGGTCGTTACCAATCCCGATTTGACGGTGGACGCCGAGCGTGATGGCCGGCACTGGGTGCTGCCCGGTGGTGGTGCGCTGGTTGCGCCCTTTGCTGCCGCCACCGGCCGGGTGCCAGTGGTCATCGGCAAACCGCAGCCTCTGCTGTTCGAGATGGCGGTGGCGCGGCTCGGCGTGGCGGCAAGGGATTGCCTGATGATCGGCGACCGGCCGGATACCGATATTGCGGGTGCAACACGAGTGGGCATGTGCACGGCACTGGTGCGTACCGGTCGATTCGGGCCGGGGGAGCCCTTGCCTGCCGACGGGGTTCGTCCGGATTGGGATGTCGCGGATCTGCCGGAATTGCTCAAGGGCTTGGCCGAATGAGGCAAATCCGCAGCTTTTTCAGGTGAATCTGTCGGGCCAGGTGTTGACTTGTGTCAATCGAGCAGCTTTGGGTTTGGGTTACGTAAACGCAGCAGATTCGGCCGGCACGCGATTCCCCGTTGCGGACAGTCTTGACCAGGGTCTGGTAACAGGCGATTGGGTGATGCACTGCACAATGAATCGGCGATACCATGCGCCGGCGGTCTCGCTGAGGTGCCGGCCGGCGGTTGCAGCGCCCGCACCATGGTCTTAAACCCCGTAGCGCTTCCAGGCCCTGGAGGGACCTTGATCTGCCGTCATTTCGTAGCCAAGTGCGATCAGGCGCAGCCCTGCATGGGCGGGCGGGCGCATGCGCGCAGCGCATTCGTGAACCTTGGTGGACCGTCACCAGGGGCGGGTCGGTACCAGTCGATGTGCGGGCGGTAAGCAGTCGGTGAGTTCCTTGCAGTTCGTTGCTATGGCGGCCGCTTTCATGGCCGGGCTTGGGGTGTTGCTCGCGGCCTTGCTGGTCGTCGCCAACCGCTGGCTGTTCGTCTGGGAAGATCCGCGTATCGACCAGGTCGAGGACATGCTGCCCAAGGCCAACTGCGGCGCTTGCGGCACGGCCGGTTGCCGCCAGTTCGCCGAGAAACTGGTGGCGGGGGAGATAGCGCCGGGCCAGTGCACGGTGAACACCAAGGAAATGAGCCAGGCGATCGCCAATTTCCTGGGTGTCGATCTGGGGGCGGGCGAGAAGCGCGTGGCGCGCCTGGCCTGCGCCGGCGGGGCGCACGTCGCTTTCATCCGGGCCTCCTACGATGGCTTGAATTCCTGTCGGGCGGCGGCCCTGGTGGCCGGCGGCGGCAGGGGCTGCGTCTGGGGCTGCCTGGGCATGGGTGACTGTGCCGAGGTCTGTGACTTCGATGCCATCCAGATGAGCCGGCTCGGGCTGCCGGTGGTGGATGCGGCAAAATGCACGGCCTGTGGCGACTGCGTCGAGATCTGTCCCAAGCACCTGTTCGAGCTGCATCCGGTCAGCCACCGGCTGTGGGTCGCGTGCCGCAACCGCGAGTTCGGCGAAGCGGCCGAGGCGCAGTGCGAGGTCATCTGCACGGCCTGCGGGCGTTGCGCCATGGATTCGCCCGAAGGCCTGATCGAGATTCGCGACAACCTGGCCGTGGTCGACTACGGCAAGAATGCTTTGGCGTCGAAGGTGGCCATCGAGCGCTGCCCGACCGGCGCCATCGTCTGGCTGGAGCCGGACGGCAGTATCACCAAGGGCCGTGACGCACGGCGGGTGATCCGTAAGGAAGCACTGCCGGTGAGCTGACGCGATACGGGGGCGCACCGCGGTTGGCGTCCCTGGTCCGGCTTACCTCAATACATTGAACACCGCAGCGCGGGAACTTGGTCCGGATGCTGCGTTTCGCAACAAGGGGCGAGAAGATGTTCGGAAGCAAGAAACAGGACAAGCAGGTCAAGTACCCGGGCGTGCGCATGGCGATGGACGGCAACACCGCCGTGATCATGTGCGAGCGCGAGGCCTCGGATGCGGCAGGTGCCTACCCGATCACGCCCTCGACCCAGATGGGCGAGTACTGGGCCGAGGAGACGGCCAAGGGGCATATCAACGTCTCCGGTCAGCCCCTGATGTTCGTCGAGCCCGAGTCCGAGCACGCCGCCGCCGCGGTCACCGCCGGCATGTCCATGACCGGGCTGCGGGCCACCAACTTTTCCTCGGCCCAGGGCGTCGCCTTCATGCACGAGTCGCTGTACGCGGCCGTGGGCAAGCGCCTGCCGTACGTGCTGAATATCGGCAGCCGGGCGATCACCAAGTCTTCGCTGAACGTGCACTGCGCGCACGATGACTACCATTGCATCGACGATACCGGCTTCCTGCAACTGTTCGCCAAGGATGCGCAGGGCGCCGCGGACCTGAACCTGATCGGGCGCAAGACGGCGGAGCTGTCGCTGACGCCCGCCGCGGTTGCCCAGGACGGTTTTCTCACCACGCACCTGATCGAGCCGCTGATGGTGCCCGAGCGCGAGCTGATCGCCGAGTTTCTGGGCCGTCCGGACGACATCATCGACTGCCCGACGCCGGCCCAGCGGCTGGTCTACGGTGCGAAGCGCCGGCGCGTGCCCGAGTTGTGGAACGTCGACAACCCGATGCAGTCGGGCACGGTGCAGAACCAGGACGCCTACATGCAGTCGGTGGTCGCGCAGCGGCCTTACTTCTTCGATCACGTCGCGGGCTTAGCCGAGCAGGCGATGGACGAGTACTACGAACTGACCGGGCGCCGTTACCAGCGGGTGAAGCCGATCCTGCTGGAGGACGCCGAATACGTCCTGGTCGGCATGGGCAGCATGATCGTGCAGGCGGAAGCCGTGGCCGAGTACCTGCGGCGCACGCGCAAGATCAAGGTCGGGATCTTGGATCTCACCATGTACCGGCCGTTCCCGGGCGACCTGATCGGCAAACTGCTCAAGGGCAAGAAGCACGTCACCGTGCTGGAACGCACCGACCAGCCGCTGGCCGAGGATCTGCCGGTGGTACGCGAGGTGCGCGCGGCGCTGACCAAGTGCCTGGAGAACGGCCGCGCCGGCAAGGGTGAAGCCAAGCCGTACCCGGCGTACGAGAGTTACCAGCTGGCCGACCTGCCGCGGCTGTACTCCGGCGCCTACGGCCTGGGCTCCCGCGACCTGCAGCCCGAGGGCCTGGTCGCAGCGATCGAGAACATGCTGCCCGACGGCAAGCGCCGCGGCTTCTTCTACCTGGGCGTGGACTTCGTACGCGAGCCGCGCGATCCCAAGGACGAACTGCGCATTCAGCAGCTGGTCGAGGGTTATCCCCG
>JBFZDU010000411.1:0-6855 GCA_041307205.1 Gammaproteobacteria bacterium
AGCACGGTGGCCAGCGCCGCCGGCCCGCACTGGAATTCGGTCTGTGGGTAAAAGGGCGTGTCCGCGAGTTCCACGGGGCGGGCAAAGCCCACCAGCGCCGGGTCGTTGGCGCGCGGGTCGATGCCGGCGCATGCCGCCAGCAACAGCGGCAGCGCCAGCAGTACGAGCCTCGCCCGCAAGCGGGTCCCGCCGTTCAGATCTTCTTGAAGATGTCGGTCACGCCAACCAGTTCGAGGATCAGCAAGACCACGAACAGGATCCCGATAACCGCGACCACGTCACCGCCGGCCGGCAATTGCGCGATCCGGCCGTTGATCTGTGCCAGTTCCGTGTCGGTCATGCCGGCCACCCGCGCCGCCGCGTCCGCCGGGGCCACCCCGAGCGCCACCAACTGCCGGCTGACGTCTTCGCGCTGCAGCAGGTTCTGAATGCGGGTGACCTGCTGGGCACGCTGCTCGGTGGCCAGTGCCGTCTCGGTGGAAATCATGGCGGCCATCACGGGCTGCAGGCTGGTCACGCCCAGCAGGCAGAGTGCGGCGACGTGGACAGTAAGCCGGCGAAACCAGGTTTTCGACATAGACAGAGCCTCTCTGACTGGGTGAACGAAGGGCGCAGCTTAAATGGCGCCCTGTCCCCGCGCCACAACGGCGCGGGGTGGACAGGAACCGGATCACATAAGCGTTCTTTGCTGGCCGCTCAATGCCCACCGCCCTTCAGGGCACTGACCATGCCCTCGATGGTGTCCTTGGCATCGCCGAAGATCAGCGAGGTGTTGTCCTTGTAAAAAAGCAGGTTGTCCACACCCGAGTAACCGGGACGCATGGAACGCTTGAGAAAATAGACCTGCCGTGCCTTGCCCGCCTCGAGGATGGGCATGCCGTAGATGGGGCTCGACGGGTCTTCCTTGGCCGCGGGATTGACCACGTCGTTGGCCCCGACCACCAGGGCCACGTCGGCACCCGGGAATTCGGGGTTGATCTCGTCCATCTCCAGAACGTGGTCATAGGGAATATCGGCCTCCGCCAGCAGCACGTTCATGTGCCCTGGCATGCGGCCGGCCACCGGGTGGATGGCGAACTTGACCTCGACGCCGCGCGCCTCCAGCAGTGCCATCATCTCCTTCAGGGAATGCTGCGCCTGCGCCACCGCCATGCCGTAGCCGGGGATGATGATGACCTTGGCGGCGTCTTCCATCCAGTACACCGCGTCCTCCACCGAGGCCGACTTGACGCCTTTCTCCTGGGCCGTCGCCAAGGCGCTGTCGCCGCCGCTGCTCTCGGTGCCGAAACCGCCGAACACCACGTTGACGATGGAGCGGTTCATGGCCCGGCACATGATGTAACTGAGGATGGCGCCCGAGAAACCGACCAGCGCGCCGACGATGATCAGCAGGTTGTTGTGCAGCGTGAACCCGGTCGCCGCCGCCGCCCAGCCCGAGTAGCTGTTGAGCATGGAGATGATGACCGGCATGTCGGCGCCGCCGATCGGAATGATCAGGGTCACACCCAGCACGAAGGCCAGCAAGGTCATGAGCGCCAGCGACCACAGGCTCTCGGTCATACCGAAATGCACCCCGAGCACGACGATCGCCAGCGCCAGCACGGCATTCAAGTGGTGCTGGCCGGTGAACTTGACCGGCTTGCCCGAGATCAGCCCCTGCAGCTTGCCGAAGGCGATCACCGAGCCGGTGAAGGTGATGGCGCCGATGACGATGCCGGCCGACAGTTCCCCCATCAGCAGGCCGTTCAACAACCCGGCATCGCGCTTGTTCAGGTAGGTGCCGACGGCCACCAGCACCGCCGCCATGCCGACGAAGCTGTGCAGCGCCGCCACCAGCTGCGGCATGGCGGTCATCTGGATGCGCGCCGCCAGGATCGAGCCGATCACGGCCCCGGCGGCGACCCCGGCGATGATGAAACCGTAGGACCGCACCTCGCTGCCGAGCAGCGTGGCCGCCATGGCGATCGCCATGCCGACCATCGCCAGGTAGTTGCCGCGCCGGGCCGACGCAGGGTGCGTCAGGCCCTGCAGCGCCAGGATGAACAGGATGGCCGAAACCAGGTAGGCAAGCGCCTGTGCGTTGGCGGAGATCTCCATGGCTCAGGCCCTCACTGCTTCTTGTTTTTCTTGAACATGGCGAGCATCCGGTTGGTCACCAGGAAGCCACCGAAGACGTTGATCGAGGCCAGCAACACCGCGAAGAACCCCATGACCTCGGCGGCCGTGCCGGCCGACTCCAGGCCGGTGACCAGCAAGGCGCCGACAATCACGATGCCCGAGATGGCGTTGGTGAGCGCCACCAGCGGGGTGTGCAAGGCGGGCGTCACGCCCCAGATGACGAAGTACCCGATGAAACAGGCGAGTACGAAGACGTACAACGCGACCAGTGTGTCCGGCATGCTTGCAAAGCCCCTGTGCGGTGATGGCGCGGCCTGGCTGCCGCGTCCTGTTGTCTGTCAGCGCGCGCGGATCAGCGCGGCCCTGGTGATCTCGTCGGCCTCGAAGTCCTTCAAGACCGGCCCGGCAGCGCCCGATTCCAGCATGCTGTCGAGCAGGTTGGCGATGTTGCGCGCGTAGAAGGCGCTGGCATCACCCGCCATCATGGACGGGTAGTTGGTGTGTCCGACCAGGGTCACGCCGTGCCGCTCCACCACCTGATCGGCGACAGTGAGCGGGCAGTTGCCGCCATTCGCCGCCGCCAGGTCGACGATCACCGACCCGGCGCGCAGGCGCTGCACCACCTCGGCGGTGATCAGCACCGGCGCCGGCCGGCAGGGAATCAGCGCGGTGGTGATGATGATGTGTGCCTTGGCCAGTTCGTCGGCCAACAGCTGCTGCTGCCGCGCCTTGGCCTCGGCGGACAGTTCCCTGGCATAGCCGCCCTCGCCCGCCCCGCTTTCGCCGATGTCGAGCTGGATCGGCTTGGCACCCAGCGAGCGGATCTGCTCCTGGGTCTCGGGGCGCACGTCGTAGGCCCAGACCTCGGCCCCCAGGCGGCGCGCGGTGGCAATGGCCTGCAGACCGGCGACGCCGACCCCCAACACCACCAGGCGGGCCGGTTTGGCGGCGCCTGCGGCGGTCATCATCATCGGGAAAAAGCGGCCGTAGTGCGCTGCAGCCTCGACCACCGCCCGGTAGCCCGCGATATTGGCCTGCGAGGACAGCGCGTCCATCGACTGGGCGCGCGAGATGCGCGGGATGCGCTCCATGGCAATGGCCCGCACGCCCCTGGCCAGCAGCCCGGCGAAGGTGCCGTCGTCCTCGCAGGTCTCGATCAGGCTGATATACACGGCGCCGCCGCGCAGCCCGGCGATCTCGCCGGGCGCCGGCTTGCGCACCTTGACCACGATATCGGCGCCCAGTGCCCCGGCGGCATCGGTCAGCTCGGCGCCCGCAGCGGCGTAATCCGCGTCCGGATAACCGGCGGCCGCGCCGGCGCCGCGCTCCACCGCCACTGCCAGGCCCTTGCCGACCAGCTTCTTGACCACCTCCGGCACGGTGGCGACGCGCCGCTCACCGGCCCGTGTCTCTTTCGGAACCCCGAGTTTCATGCACCCGTCCTGTTGTCTAGTTTGCGCCGATCGGTGCCGGCCCGTGTGTCCCGCCGCGCAGCGATCCGTCCCAGCGCTGTATGCCGGGCCGGCCGACCCTGGCGATTCTGCTGCAGAATCCGCGAATTGCGGCCGGATGATAAGGCAAGCCCGAGGATCCGCGCACGGCGCAATATTGCTGCGCCGCAGCAATCAGCGTCCCGAGGTTCACAAAACCAAGGCCAACACGGCCGGAATGGTCAGCACGCTGGCAAGATTGCCCAGCAGCACGATGGACGCCACCGCCTCCGGCGATTCGCCGAATTTCTCGGCCAGCATGAAGTTCAGCACCGCGGGCGGCAGGGCGCCGAACACCAGCAGTTGGCCGTACTGCTGCTCACTCACGCCGAGCGCCGGACCCGCCAGCAGCGCGACGGCGATCCCCGATGCCGGGCACAGCAGCGCCCCGACCAGGCCGATCCGCCAGTCGCGCAGGTTGATGCGGGTCATGCGCACCCCGAGCGCGAACAGCATCAAGGGGATTGCCACCTGCCCCAGCAGGTCCAGCGCCACCGCCAGCGGCTCCCAGACGGTCACCCCCAGCAGCGCCACCGCCAGCCCGGCGAGCGTCGCCTGCAGCATCGGCATGCGCAGCAGCACCAACGGATGGACCCGGCCTTCCAGCATGGCGTTGCCGACCGTGAAGTGCAGCGTATTCTCGACCAGGAACAGCACCATGGCCGCCGCCAGCGCCGACTCGCCAAAGGCCAGCACCGCCAGCGGCAGGCCCATGTTGCCCGAGTTGGTGAACATCATCGGCGGCACGAAGGCCCGGACCCGCCAGCCGGCCAGACGTGCCACCGGCCAGGCGATCAACCCCGAACCCAACACCACCAGGGTCCCGGCCAGGGCCAGCTGGCCATAGGCGGCCAGCTGGAAATCCTTGTCCGACAACACCGAGAAGATCAGTGCCGGGGTAAAAATCTCCAGGTTGATCTGGTTGGCCGCCGCCATGTCCGGCAGGTGTCGCCGCCCGTAGAAGAACCCGACGGCGACCAGGCCGAAGATCGGAAACACGATGGCGAGCAGTTGTTGCAGCATGGGTCCGATCTCGCGCCGAGGCCCGGCGGCCCCGCTGGAACAAAGGTTGAGCGGCACCCAGTGTCCCCTTAACCTGGGGACTCCCTCAAGCCGACGCCGGAAACAACCCGATGTACGAATTCAACCTCACGCTGCCCGGCCCCTTCGCCGCGGTCCTGGATGCGGTCCGCCAGGCGCTCATGACCGAACAACTCGGGATCGTTAGCGAGATCGACGCCCAGGCCGTGCTCAAGGCCAAGCTGAACAAGGATATCCCGCCCTACCGCATCCTGGGGGCCTGCAACCCCAAGCTCGCCGAACGCTTGCTCGGCGTCGAACCCAACGTCGGCACGCTGCTGCCGTGCAATATCGTGGTGCGCGAGCAGGCACCCGGCCAGGTCGTGGTGAGCTTCATGGACCCGGTCGCCGTGCTGGCCCTGGTGGATGCCGCCGAGGCCAAGGCGGTCGGCGCCGAGGCCAGGGCCAGGCTGGAGCGGGTCGCCGCGGCATTGGCGGCGGGCGGTCAAGGGGTGCAGGCCTGAAGCCCCGGCCCGGGGGAACGTGCTGCGGGCGGAGCCGTGGCGCGCACAGCCAAGGCGAGCGGCGGCGCCGCTACGGTGCCGCCATCCCCTCGTGACACCGCTCCACCAGGTAAACGATGGAACGATAGGGTATGCCGGCGTGCCGGGACAGACCGATCTCGCAGGTCCGGCTGTTGGACACGCCCTCCTGGCAGTGCTCGGGCAACTGCTGCTTGAGCCGCTGCAGGGCACTGGCGTTCAATTCCGGCACGTTGAAGCCGCGGTCGCCGGCGAAGCCGCAGCAACCCTCTTCCTCGGGCACTATGACCCGAATGGCACAGGCGCGGGCCAGAGCGATCAGGTCATCTGCCAGGCCCATCTTGCGGGCGCTGCAGCTGACGTGAACCGCGACCGCGTCGACCCGGCGCACCGGACGCAGCCGCTCCAGTAGCTGCTCTCGTATGAACCGGATCGGCTCCAGTATTCGCAGCGGGCGCTCGAGGTGGTCGAGCAGGCGCTGGGTGCAGGGGCTGGTGTCGCACAGCACGGTGAGGCGGCCCTGCTCCGACGCCTCCCACAGCGCCGCCTCGGTACGGCGCAGCGCCTGTTCGGCGGCACCGCCAATGCCCTTGCTGGCGAAGGGCATGCCGCAGCACAGGTCGTCCACGGCTTCGGGAATCACCACTGCGATGCCGGCCTTGGCAAGCAGCGCCAGTACCACCTGGTGCAGGTCGCGCTGCTCGGTGTCGCAGCTCGCCGTGCCCATCGTGCGGCTGACGCAACTGGGGAAGTAGACGACCCGTCCGACTACCGGCCCATCGAGCGGCGGGATGCGCAGCGGCCCGGCGGCGCGCGGCATCCAGCGGTCCCACACCGGGATGCGGTCGCCGGACAACCAGCGCAGCCCGGCGGTCGTCCGCTCCAGCGGACCGGGGACCTTGCCGAGGCCGCTGGCCACGCCCAGGCCCAGTCGCACCACGCGACTGACAGCGCCGAGATTGCGCTCGACCCAGGCCCCGGCCTGTGCGGCGCGATCGCTCACGGCGGCGGCGCGCAGTTGCTTGATCATGGCGCCGGTGTCTATGCCCACCGGGCAGCGGGTCGCGCACAAGCCGTCCGCGGCACAGGTCGCATTCCCGGCCCAGTGGAAACCCGCCTGCAGCGCCTGCAGGCGCGCAGCGTCCTCGCCGCTGCGGCGCAGCCGCTCCAGCTCGCGCAGCGCGACGATGCGCTGGCGGGGTGTCAGGCTGAGCTCGCGCGAGGGACAGATGGGTTCGCAAAAGCCGCACTCGATGCAACGGTCGATCAGCGGGTCGACCGCCGGCATCGGCTTGAAATGCTTGAGATGGATCTGCGGGTCGTCATTCAGGATCACGCCGGGGTTGAGCAGGCCCGCCGGATCGAACAATCGCTTGATCTCGTGCATCAGGGCGTAGGCATCGCGCCCCCATTCGAGTTCGACATAGGGTGCGATGTTGCGGCCGGTGCTGTGCTCGGCCTTGAGCGAGCCGTCGTATTTGTCGACCACCAGATGAGCCAGCTCGTCCATGAAGCGGCCATAGCGCCCGATCTCCGCCTGCGAACCCAGGTCGGGCGTGATCACGAAATGCAGATTGCCTTCGAGCGCATGCCCGAAGATGATCGCGTTGCCATAGCCGTGCCGATGCAGCAGCGCCTGCAGATCGCGGGTCGCCGCCGCCAGCCTGGGCACCGGGAAGGCGACG